>CAMWJD010000201.1 GCA_947174515.1 uncultured Porphyromonadaceae bacterium | reverse complement strand
AATTCTAAATTAGTAAATGGCAGACGATAAGAAGATAATATTCTCGATGGTGGGAGTGTCAAAAGTGATTCCACCTCAGCGACAGATACTTAAAAATATCTATCTTTCATTTTTTTATGGTGCTAAGATCGGTATTATCGGTCTCAATGGCAGTGGTAAGTCCACACTGATGAAGATCATTGCCGGTATAGACAAAAATTTTCAAGGCGAGGTAGTTTTCTCTCCCGGATATTCAGTTGGTTACCTTGAGCAAGATCCTAAGCTCGATCCCGACAAGACAGTGCGTCAGGTTGTAGAGGAAGGAGTTAAGCCTATTATGGATCTTCTTGCTGAATACGAAGAGGTTAACAATGCTTTTTGTGATCCTGAGGTTCTTGAGGATCCGGAAAAGATGGAAAAACTGATGGAGCGGCAGGCTCAGCTTCAAGATAAGCTTGACGCGGCCGAAGCTTGGAATATTGACAATAAACTTGAACGCGCGATGGACGCGCTTCGCTGTCCGCCCGATGACCAACCGGTCAGTCAGTTATCAGGTGGTGAGCGACGTCGAGTCGCACTATGTCGGCTCCTTCTCCAACAGCCCGACGTGCTCCTTCTTGACGAACCTACCAACCACCTTGACGCAGAGTCCATCGACTGGCTTGAACAGCATCTCCAGCAATATCCGGGCACTGTGATTGCCGTCACCCACGACCGTTATTTCCTCGACCATGTGGCCGGATGGATTCTTGAACTCGACAGGGGTGAAGGAATTCCCTGGAAAGGTAATTATTCTTCCTGGCTTGATCAAAAGACTAAGAGAATGGCTCAAGAGGAAAAACAGGCAAGCAAACGCCGTAAGACTCTTGAAAGAGAACTCGAATGGGTGCGTATGGCCCCCAAAGCACGTCAGGCTAAGGGAAAAGCACGTCTTGCCAGCTACGACCGTCTTCTTAATGAAGATCAAAAGCAGCGTGAGGAGAAACTTGAAATCTTTATCCCTAATGGTCCCCGTCTCGGCAACAAGGTGATACTTGCCAACCACGTGGCAAAGGCTTTTGGTGAAAAAAATCTCTTCGATGATCTCAATTTTATGCTTCCTCCCAACGGAATAGTAGGTGTGATAGGTCCCAATGGTGCCGGTAAGACTACTCTATTTCGGCTTATAATGGGTCTGGAGAAGCAAGATGGTGGTGACTTTGAAGTTGGCGAGACTGTGAAGATTGCTTATGTTGACCAGTCTCATAAGGATCTTGATCCTGAGAAGAGTGTATATGAAGTGATTTCTCAAGGTGTCGAGTCTTTCCGTATGGGTGGACGAGACATGAATGCCAGGGCATATCTTTCCAAATTCAATTTCACAGGTGCCGATCAGGAGAAGAAGATCGGAGTGCTCTCAGGCGGAGAGCGCAATCGTCTTCATCTCGCGATGGCTCTTAAAGAAGAGGGCAATGTGCTGCTTCTCGATGAGCCTACCAATGATATTGATGTCAACACACTTCGCGCCCTTGAGGAAGGCCTTGAAAATTTCGCCGGATGTGCTGTTGTTATTAGCCACGACCGTTGGTTTCTCGATCGTATTGCCACTCATATTCTTGCTTTTGAAGGTGACTCCAAGATTACTTTCTATGAGGGTGGTTATTCCGACTATGAGGAATTCAGAAAGAAACGTGACGGTATAGATGCAGAGACACCTCATCGTATCCGTTACAAAAAACTCATGTGATGACTCCTGTTGAGATCACATCCATAGATGATCCGAGAATTAAGGTTTTTGCGGGGCTGACTGAGGCTCAGCTCCGCAATTCACCTGATTATAACGAAGGACTTTTCATTGCGGAAAGCCCGAAGGTGATCCGTGTGGCTCTTGATGCAGGCATCATTCCTGTTGCCATCCTATGTGAAGGGAGACATATCAACGGAGATGCAGCCGATATAATTGCTCGTATTCCGGAAATTCCGGTTTTTACGGGTAGCCGCGAAATACTTGCAGGCATTACTGGATATACGCTGACGCGTGGAGTGCTCTGCGCTATGCGTCGCCCGTCTCTCCCTTCAGTAGAGGATCTTTGTGCAAGGTCAAAGAGGGCAGTAGTGATTGATGATGTAAGCGATACCACAAATATCGGTTCTATCTTCCGCTCAGCGGCAGCTCTTGGCATTGATGCGGTATTTCTTTCTCCGACTGCTTGTGATCCATTGAATCGCCGTGCCGTGCGTGTCTCTATGGGATCTGTTTTCTTAATCCCGTGGACTCGTCTTGATGGTGGTGTCCTTGAATTAAGAAAGCATGGCTTTAAATCTGTAGCTATGGCACTTCGTCACAATTCAATAGATATGGCCGACCCGATTCTCAAGCAGGAGCCAAAACTCGCGATTTTCATGGGAACGGAAGGGGAGGGCTTACCCATTTCCATCATCAACTCAGCAGACTACGTAGTAAAAATTCCGATGCATCATGGTGTAGACTCTCTAAATGTAGCCGCGGCTTCCGCCATCGCCTTCTACGAGCTGACCCGCCATTAGTGCCCCCCCCCCCAAATCCCTTAAA
>CAMWJD010000200.1 GCA_947174515.1 uncultured Porphyromonadaceae bacterium | reverse complement strand
ATAGATACATTCACAAAAGATAAGACTCAGAAGTATCTTTCTATGTGGAATGGTTATCTTGATCCGGCATCACCTGCATATAATGAAAACCTTGCAAAAGCCATTGGACCGGATTACGAATACGTACACACTTCCGGACACGCTGATGCTCATACCCTTAAACAAATGTTTAAGGAAATGTACGCTAATATGATTATTCCAATGCACACTTCCAATCCTAAGAAGTTTCTTGAACAGTTCCCAGAAAACGATTGGCAAATTCGATTAATAAAA
This sequence comes from uncultured Porphyromonadaceae bacterium, assembly GCA_947174515.1. Lineage (GTDB taxonomy): Bacteria > Bacteroidota > Bacteroidia > Bacteroidales > Muribaculaceae > Lepagella. Next base: position 2,492 of record CAMWJD010000200.1, on the reverse strand, counting down.
GATGGAGAAACCATAGACATAGAAAAGGAAGATTATTGGGCAAATAAAGAATAACCTTCTTAACTTTGATACAAGATCAGAAAAACTTTAAACATGAGAATATTACATCTCTCTGACACTCACGGATGTCATCGTCGGCTTCAGGATTTGCCTGAAGCCGATGTTGTTGTTCATTCCGGTGATTTTTGTATGGCTGGGACTGAAGATGAAGCTTTTGACTTCATCAACTGGTTTTGCGACCTTCCCTATAAGCATAAGATATTCATAGCCGGAAATCATGACGATTGTCTGTATGGCGCAAGAATAGAAGGTCTTGACAATACTACTCATTACCTATGTAATTCCGGAATTGAAATAGAGGGCATAAAATTCTATGGAGTCCCCATGTTTATGGAGGATTGTATCAGTGGTAGTGAAAATATACACTATGCTAAAATTCCGACAGACACCGACATACTAATTACGCACAATCCTCCTTATGGGATCTTAGATTCAGACGAAGGGATAAATTATGGCTCGGAGAGACTCCTTGAAAAGTTGACAACCCTAAATCTAAAAGCCCATCTTTTCGGCCACATCCACTCAAACCATGGATTAGAAAACATCAACGGAATATCTTTCTCCAACGGATCGATAATGAATTCGAATTATATCAAGCATTATTATCCCAATGTTCTCACTATAAAGCATCTAAATCTTTAGAGTTCTCTGAACATGCTTAAGTTGAGTTACATAGACTTCTCAATTAAGGGGAGAATGATGGTCTCAAAATTATCGCGTGAGATAATGCGGTAGTGGAAATGGACGGAGTCGTTGAAGCGGCGGCTGTGGTGGGCTATGTAGTTGCCTTCTGCGAATTGCTTTTGCAGTTCATTGCGGTCGGTCGCTTCATCGGGGAAATGTAGTTTTTTAGCTTTTATTACACTGTCGATTAGATTCCATGTCTTCATCCATTCTTCTCCCGACGGAGGAGTAATGCCCTGCACACTCTCTACAAAGGCAGGGAAGAATGTATTGTATGGAACAATTCCGTCTTTAATAAGAGAAAGATTCACACGATAGAAGTTGCCTTTGTATCCTGTCTTTTCATATATAGGACCCTCAAAAGGACCTTCCTCGGCAAGTTCCTGACGGAGGTAGCGTCCGGATGCCGCAGTATCGGCGAGGATATGGCCGGGCCCGAAGAAATCCTGCATGAAATTCTTGTAGACGTCGCGGTATTGCGACGATGGATAATGACTCATCTGATAGTCCAATGCCTCTGATATGGAATCGGCGACAGTCATATCCGATGAAATAAATTCATCTTTCGTATCAGATGATTTTGCACCACACGCTGTCAAAACCATCAAGAAGGCAATAATATTTATAGGTTTATTCTTCATAATGTAATATCGTTAGAGTACGCACGAACCGTGCATCCCTACAATTAAATTGCAAATCAATTGGTTTTCTTGCGAAAAAAGAGAAGCCACAAAAGCGTTACAGCGAAAGCATAGGCCGCGAATATGCTCCAGGGATAAATCCAGTCTCCCATAAAGAGGCGCATCGACATTCCGGAGCCTGAGATATCAATCATCTGCCAATGACACCATCTGTTGACTATTGCCCCGGCTGCAAGAGTACCAACAGTTGCCCCTACCCCATTACTCATGAACATCATCAGTCCCTGAGAGAATCCTTTCATGTTTGCCGGAGCAACTTGCTGAATATACAGATGCCCCGCAATAGTAATGAAATTGAAAGCCACACCATATACGAGCATAGAGCCGACGAGCAACCAAAGGCCATCACCGGGATTGCCGACACCGAGCATAAAGAATCTTAAAGCCCAAGCCAATAAACCTATGGCATATACATACCTGATGCCTTTCCATTTGAGGGAGATACCCACAAGCAATATGCATACAGCTTCCGAGACCTGAGAAAGAGAGAAAAGCATGGTGGCGTTGCCTGAGGCGAATGAATCAGCATATTCTGCAAATCCGTTGAAGTGAGTGATGAATGGAGTCACGAAGCCATTGGATATCTGAAGACAGACACCAGACAACACCACAAAAACAAGAAATATCGCTATTTCCCGCTTACTGAATATCATCTGAATCGATTCCTTCAGGGATACCCCGGCAGACTGTGAAGTCGGAGCCGTATTCTTTATAGGCTTAAGCGAGGGTAGTGAAAACGAATAGAGAGATGCCAATATTCCCATGGTGCCGCTACACAACAACTGCATCGCATTATACTGGAACCGCATATGACCCACAGTCCCATTGTCGCTTAATGAAAATCCTAATGACCCGTCATGCCAATAGGCTGAATTCACAAACCACATTGCCGCAACGAAACCCACTGTACCCCATATACGTATTGATGGGAAGGAAGTCACAGTGTTATGACCACTTTGGGTCAGCAGACCAAATGTTGCTGTGTTAGCAAGAGCCATAGTCGGCATATACAAGGCAAGGAAAAGAAGATACAAAGGATAAAACACA
>CAMWJD010000199.1 GCA_947174515.1 uncultured Porphyromonadaceae bacterium | reverse complement strand
TCTTTTCAAGCTGCTTGAATTACATTATCGTTTAATTTCTGTGAGCTACTTATTAAGTTGGCTATACAACTTTATTTTTATTCTATTTTGCGGTAGACAAGATCTATTGCTTCATAGTGCTTCTCTTCTGGATTATTCCAGTGCTCCATGAGGCCGAGAGGTTCTGTCAATGGTTTGTCATTTACTTTGTAGACTGTTCCGCTGGGTGTATTTGGTATTGAAGCCGCTTCCCTCAGATATTCGTCGCAATAATTGAGGCTTCCGAATTCAGGCCATTCCCCGATAATCATGTCCATTCCTACGGCATCGGCGGCAAGCGGATCCTGTGAGGCAATTATGGAGCAAGCCCAGTCTCCGTTGAATGGTTTCTTCTGCCATTTGGGATAAGGAGCTCCGTTTACGTCGCGCGATCCATATGTGCCGTCAATAAGAAATAGCAGACACTTCCCGCCTAAGTCCGGATGTGCTATGAAGTCTACGAAGGTCTTGTAGCCTGGTTTACCGTTACGCTTGTCTTGACTTACATTGTTGTGGGCATTTTTTCTCCACTGAAGGGCAATGTCGGTAGCTCCATACCAGTTTTTGCCTGTCAGTGTCACCCCAGGCCCGGAGTGTGTCTTGAGTAGCGCGCTGTTGATTACATAGTCTGCGTCTGCGATGCACTTTGCCAATCCGCGCGCCATTTTTCCGTTGTCTATCGAATAGGTGATGGCTTCAGGGTAATATTCACATTTTATGCGCCCCTCACCCCCTATATTGTCGATGAATGTCACTTCCGGAAATTCGCGGTTTAACTTGAAGTATATGCTGTCAGTGATGGCTCGGCTTGGTTCGCATATTATGATGTCGGCAGGAGAGACTCCTCCTTCATTGACGAGTGAACGTACCAAAGCGAGTGTGACGAAAGGAGAGGAGTTAAGTTCGATGGTATCGTTATGGGTGATGGCATTATTGAGATTTAGTTTTACTGCAATCTTCTCTCCTTTCCTATAACCTTTTTTCCCTTTTCCATGCCTGCTGTTGAAATTTTGGAACATAGCTTTCCAACCCTCTTTTGCATTGTCTTTCCCTCCGACAATAGCTATGGTCTCACTTATCATGTTGTCTGCAAGTTTCTGGTCGTTCCATCTGTCTTCAACCCAAAGTCCGGTGCGTCCGTCCCATTTCGCTACTCCGGGAGCATGAACCCATGCGACGCGCCCGGGCACAGCTCCGACCGCTTTGCCGATAGGCCGGTTCGGTCCGACAAACAGGCGTGGAGAAACCGGGTTGAATTCACCGAAGAACATGCGTTTTCGATTCACTGCCTGATCAAGTGGCTGGATGGTGGTGGAGGGACCTAAGTCCGGATCTTTCCACGTGCAGAGCGACCAAACCATCTCTCCATCAGGAGTTATTTCAATAGCCTGAACCGGTGCGTTAAGAGTATCCATAGGAGTCTTGTTCCATTCATTATACCAGTTGTTGATAAGGGTATTGCCGTTTTTGAGCCTTACTGCCTTCTGGGGTGAAGTCACTCCATAATCTGTAAGACTTTTCTCCCAGATTATGTTTCCTCTCCTGTCGATTTCCTTCACGACGCTTCCTTTTCCTACGATCAGCAGATTTCCGGCTTTCCCCACTTCGGTTGCCGACCATGGTCCCGGTATATTCCATCGGTCTATTTCCTTGCCTTCACTATTGTATTCGGCTACGAAGCCAAGTCCCATATTTGATATGAGAAGTGTGCCTTTTGAAGTGAGCCGTGCATTGCGGAACTGCCCGTGTACAGATCCTTTTTCAGAAACGGGAAGTGGAAATTCCTTGAGAATCTTCAACGATGGAATTTCCATGATAATGACTTTTGCCGGTTGGCCGTTCTGCACGAAAAGTACTTTGTCTTCTCCAATTGGTTGTATGGTATGTATCTCGCAACCTTCCGGCGCGTCATAACTCCACACCGTTTTATGGTCAGGTGCTATTTCCGCAATTCCGTATTGGTGAGCGATCAGTATGTTGCCATCGGTGAGCAGGATGGCATCGCTGATTTCCCCTTTGCGGTCGGAAGCTGTGTGTTGCCAGTCAATGTTGCCATTTTTTACAATAAACATCCTTGGCAGCTTACTTTCTCCGGCATAGAAAAAGTCATGACGGGAGATTTCTTTCGAGTCTGGCGTGTTTGCTTTTACACTTAGTCCATAGGTTGCTGACGCAGCAACAAGTATAGACATTATAAGTCGTTTAAATTGAATCATGATTATAGGTCGCTTTTTTTAAGAGTGGCTCTTGTTTCGTAATTTTTTATAGGTGTGATTATGTTTGTGAAATGATTCACAAATTTAATCAAAATTTTGTTTGGAAACAAATCCTTAAGTAGCTCGCAAAAATTAATGATATGATAAAAGCGAGATAATTTTGCGACAGGTTGGCTGCGGATGGAAGCAGCTTAGCGAGCTAAGCGACTGAGCGACAATGCCAAGATGGCCAAAATTTGCCGCAGTTATCATGTCAAGATCTTTTCAAGCTGCTTGAATTACATTATCGTTGAATTTCTGTGAGCTATTTATGATTTATTGAATAGGGTTTCTTAGCGCTCATCTCAAGTTTTATGAGATGGACGCTTAAACAACGTCAATGTCTGCTTTTTTAGGAATATTTCTGAAAAGTGGAAGAGACGTGAGTTTATGTTGTAAAACATATTTTTGATATTTTTGAACGGATTTTTGGTATTGAAATGTCAAAATGCAGGGAAGTTTATATGTTATGCAACATATTTGTGTCATTTTGTCAAAAATAATTTGGAGTCTTAAGATTTTTAATTTATCTTTGCACTCAGAATCTAAACAATCTTTTTACCTTAAGATTTTTTACCTGT
>CAMWJD010000198.1 GCA_947174515.1 uncultured Porphyromonadaceae bacterium | reverse complement strand
ATTCCATCCCCCCAAGCCACAGCCACTGCGCCCCGAGGCGCCGCGAGGGGTCCAAATCCTCATCCCCCTCGCTCAGCCAGCCCCCTTCAAACCCCGCAAGCCGAATCCAAAAACCAGCGGCGCGAATTTTTGGATTCGCGCCGCCTATAGTAATTAAATCTTATTCCTGAGATCTTTAAAGCTTCGGACCTGCCTCGGCGAGTTTCTTTCCAACCTCGTTTGTCTCAAACTTCTTGAAGTTGTTGATGAACATCTCCGCCAATTTCTTTGCCTTAACTTCCCATTCCTCCGGATTCGCATATGTATCGCGAGGATCAAGAATCTTCGGATCTACGCCCGGAAGCTCTGTCGGAATTGTGAAGTCGAAGATAGGAAGAACCTTTGTCGGTGCCTTGTCGATTGAGCCGTCAAGGATCGCATCGATTATACCGCGGGTATCTTTAATCGAGATGCGCTTCCCGGTTCCGTTCCATCCTGTGTTCACAAGATATGCATGAGCGCCCGATACATTCATCTTCTTTACAAGCTCCTCTGCATACTTCGTCGGATGAAGCGACAGGAACGCCTGTCCGAAACATGCCGAGAATGTCGGAGTCGGTTCGGTGATGCCACGCTCTGTTCCTGCGAGCTTTGCAGTAAAGCCGCTGAGGAAATAATACTGCGCCTGCTCATTGTTCAGAATAGATACAGGAGGAAGAACGCCGAAAGCATCTGCCGAAAGATAAATTACCTGCTTAGCTGCCGGGCCTTTCGATACCGGCTTCACGATATTCTTGATATGATAGATCGGATAAGAAACACGTGTATTCTCTGTCACGCTCTTATCTGCGAAATCACATACGCCATCTTCCTTTACTGTCACGTTCTCAAGCAACGCATCGCGTGTGATGGCATTGTAGATGTCCGGCTCGCTCTCCGGATCAAGGTTGATTACCTTTGCATAGCAACCACCCTCGTAGTTGAACACGCCCTCATCATCCCAACCATGCTCGTCGTCGCCGATAAGCTTGCGCTTCGGATCTGTCGACAATGTGGTCTTGCCGGTGCCCGAAAGGCCGAAGAAGATGGCAGTTGAGGTCTCGTCCATATTTGTATTGGCAGAACAGTGCATGGATGCGATGCCGCGAAGTGGATTGAAATAGTTCATCATCGAGAACATTCCCTTCTTCATCTCACCGCCGTACCATGTATTGATAATTACCTGCTCACGCTCCTTGATATTGAACGCCACAACTGTTTCAGAGTGCAGTCCAAGCTCCTCGTAGTTCTCGCATTTTGCCTTCGATGCATTGAAGACTACGAAGTCAGGCTTGAAGTCCTTAAGCTCCTCTTCGGTCGGACGAATGAACATGTTGGTCACAAAATGTGCCTGCCATGCTACTTCCATAATGAACCGTACACACATACGGGTCGATGGATTCGCTCCGCAATATACGTCTACTACATAAAGTGTCTTGTCGCTCAGCTCCTTTACGGCTTTCTCTCTGAGCTCATCCCACACTTTTGTGCTGATCGGCTTGTTGTCATTCTTATATTCATCACTGGTCCACCATACAGTGTCCTCGGTCACTTCATCCTTTACCAGATATTTATCCTTTGGAGAACGACCCGTATATACGCCTGTGAATACGTCTACTGCCCCGAGGTCCGTGAGATAACCTTTCTCATAACCTTCAAGACTCGGGTCAAGTTCTGCTTTGTAAAGCTCGTCATACGATGGATTGTGAATGATTTTCTTCACATCCTTGATGCCATACTGTGACAGATCCAAGTTTGCCATAATTATTTCAGTTTAAATTATTGGGTTTGATATATTATTATTTAATGCATTTTACGTTTAAGTCTGACTACCCATATTTCTAACTGCAAAATTACCAAAAAAGTTTGACTTATACAATTTTTTCCATAAATCCTATACCCCATTCTCCTTGACGCCCCTATTTCTCTTTCCGGCGATTAATGGCCCTCCGGAGTCCCGGATTCGGATTATTCCGTCTGCCTTCCGCAAGTCGCTGACGCACACAAATAAACTGACGGCGGACATACCCTGATGCCCGCCGCCTGTTATTTTGCTTTTTATTTTGCTTGCTTATTAGGATCCGGCCTGTGCCTGTGCTTCCTTTATCATCTGCTCGTTGGCGGTGATGAAGATTTCTACACGACGGTTCTGTGCCCGGCCTTCTGCTGTGGAGTTGGATGCTACATAGTCAGCCATTGGAATGCCTTTGGCTACCATGCGTGTCGGTGATACTCCCTGATTTGCCAGGAAACTCATCACGGCTGCCGCGCGCTCGTTCGAAAGCTTTTCATTCACTGCAAATGAGCCCGTATTGTCTGTAAAACCAAGGATCTGAAGGTCTGTGTTGGGATTCTGCTTCAGATTAGCGGCAAAGCGTGCCAAATTGGCCTTGGCCTGCTCGTTGATAGTATATTTGCCTGTCGGAAAGAGGATACCTCCTTCGAAGGTTACGCGAATTGCCTTAAGACCGGTGGTCGAATCTGTAGTCTCCTCCACTTTGGCTGTATTCGCCAGCTCTTCCTCAAGTTCCTTCTTCTGCTTGTCCATATGGTTACCGATCAAGGCTCCCACTCCGGCTCCTACGGCTGCGCCGATGCCGGCTCCGATGCCGGCTCCCTTGCCTCCTCCGAGTATGCCTCCAAGCGCGGCTCCTACGCCGGCACCGCTACCGCCTCCGATTAATGCTCCCTTGCCGGTATTCGACATATTGCAGGAAACCGTGCCGAAAAGCAGGCTACCACACAACAGCGCTGCGCAAACTGATTTCAATCCTTTCATCTTTTTCCTTTTTATATTTTTATTAAAATTAATTCAAGACTTATCTCCCCCTCCCCGAATC
>CAMWJD010000197.1 GCA_947174515.1 uncultured Porphyromonadaceae bacterium | reverse complement strand
TCAGGAGCTTCAAAAAGATCATAGTTGGTTCTCACGGAACAGCGATAGTCTAAAGGAGACCTGCCGGTAGCCCGTTTGAAATTATTCTAATTTTCCATTCATTAAATTAACCGAATACCCTAACTTTCAGCTAAAGACCCTGATTCTCTCGTTTAAACCGATCCTCATATTCTGCAAGAATCTGCTGTATATCCTTTTTTAGTTCCGGAATATGACGAATCACTAATCCCCATAAAAACTCAGGTTGAACATTATCATAAGCATGTATTATCCTGTTGCGAGTATCAATTATAGCTCTTGCATTTGGAATAATTACCGTGGGATCTGCTTTTTTAATCCTATTTATCGCTTCTCCCATGATCTCAGCTTTCCTCTCAACTGCACTTCTACGTAGGTAATCTTTTTCAAAGACATCAAAACGTCTGGGATAATCGACAAAGAATAACTCAACATCCGATATAGCATCTAAAATATCTTGAAGATATGTCAATACCTCTTCTTTAGCCATATATTATTTGTTTTGTGCGGTTGATATTCGAGATAAAATACTTGTTACGCAATGCTTTTTCTTCTATTAAGTCAACCTTACGATTAAATAACAGTTCCAATGCATCACGAAAATTAAAATAATTGCTAACATAATCAAACCTCTCATGATCCATCGGCTCAAAATCTACAAGCATATCCACATCACTATGTTCATTAAATCTATCTGTCAAAATAGACCCAAAGACAGCAAGCGACTTAACCTTATATAACCGACATAGTTCAAAGATGCGCTGGATATTAAGCTCTATGAGTTTCATAAATATTTGTTTTGTCTTGCAAATATAATATTTTTTATTTAAACATCATACTTTTATTGAAAATATTCTTGATCTCATTGAAGGTTCCATTTTCTCTGCCATATCTCAGAAGGATATGGCAAGAATACCGGAGTAATCCGTGATTGTGGTCAGCATTTCAGTAATCGGGGTAAGTTTTTGTAAATATTATTGAGTAACTTTGCAATTGGTTAATAGGTTATATTGACAAAGCAACTTAATTATGAGAAAAACAATAATCAGCACAATGATGCTGCTTGCAGTGTCGCTGACATCAAACTCACAGATAATGAACAATCCGAATACCAACATGTCTTTGGCTCCAATTGAGCAACTTAATCTGACGCAGGAATGGGACAAGGTTTTCCCAAAAAGTGATAAAGTCGATCACAAGAAAGTAACTTTCGTCAATCGTTATGGCATTACGCTTGCCGCTGACATGTTTACTCCCAAAGGGGAATCCGGCAAACTTCCGGCAATAGCTGTAAGCGGACCTTTCGGTGCAGTAAAGGAGCAATCCAGCGGTCTCTATGCCCAGCAGCTTGCCGAGCGTGGCTTTGTCACAATAGCCTTCGATCCTTCTTTCACAGGAGAAAGCGGAGGTATGCCGCGCCGTGTGGCATCTCCCGATATAAACACCGAAGATTTCTCAGCTGCTGTTGATTTCCTGTCGGTTCAGCCTAATGTAGATGCAGAGCGCATAGGTATACTTGGCGTATGTGGCTGGGGCGGTATTGCTATTCAGGCAGCCATCAATGATCCACGCATCAAGGCTACTGTCGCTTCAACCATGTATGACATGACCCGTGTCAGTGCAAACGGCTATTTCGACTCCGAAAATTCTGCAGAAAAAAGAAACGCAAATCGTGCCGCTATGGCAAAACAGCGCACCAAAGACTATCGCAACGGCAAGTATGCGCGTGGCGGTGGGGTAGTGGATCCTCTTCCCGATGATGCTCCGCAGTTTGTAAAAGATTACTACGATTATTATAAGACTCCAAGAGGATTTCATCCAAGATCCGGCAATTCCACCGACGGATGGAACGTCACCTCCAATCTTCCCTTTGTCAATTTTAAATTCTATGATTATGCCGACGAACTGGAGAGTGCTGTCTTGATAGTGCATGGCGATAAGGCTCACTCCTACTATTTCGGCAAAGATACATTCGAGAAACTGAAAGGCGACAACAAACAGATGCTCACCATCAAAGGTGCAAGCCATTGCGATCTTTATGATCAAGTTGACATCATCCCATTTGATGAAATAGCGGCGTTTTATAAAGAGAATATGAAATGACCACAGAAGAATTTATCCGCATCATCCCTCCTTTCTATACCGACTGCGGCAAGAATATGAGGTTTGGCAAACGCTTCTTCATCAATAGGTGAGGGGGCTGTTATAGCAGCGGGGGCTGTTGTCAACAAAGATGTTCCGGCACGTACAATAGTTGGTGGGATTCCCGCAAAAATTCTCAAGAAAATATGAAACGGATATTTCTATTATCAATACTGACAGCAATATCAATTATGGCATTCTCTCAGACAAAAATATTGCTCACTGTAGGCGAAAAGACGATGACCGCGACATTGGTAGACAATACCGCCACACGCGAACTTAAGGCGCTACTTGAAAAGGGCCCCATCACGATCCAGATGAGCGACTACGGCGGTTTTGAGAAGGTCGGAGCCTTTCCCCAATCCTTCACTACATCAAACTCCCAGATTACGACCGAGCCGGGAGACATCATGCTCTATCAAGGCAACAACATGGTGATATTTTACGGCACCAATTCATGGAGCTATACCCGGTTAGGGAAAATCGACGGAGCAAATGCCGACAATCTCAGACAATTTCTTGGAAGCGGTAGCATTTCACTGAAAGTTTCATTAGTGTCATCCGCAGGCATAGCTGCAATTTACAATGGGGACAAAAAAACCGATACTGTATTTGACATTAACGGCAATCCGATGGAATCAAAACCACTTTCACCGGGAATATACATTGTCAACGGAAAGAAAACCTTGATCCGAAACTGAAAAGC
>CAMWJD010000196.1 GCA_947174515.1 uncultured Porphyromonadaceae bacterium | reverse complement strand
GTAATTCAAGCAGCTTGAAAAGATCTTGACATGATAACTGCGGCTAATTTTGGCTATCTTGGCATTGTCGCTCAGTCGCTTAGCTCGCTTTTATCATATCATTAATTTTTGCGAGCTACTTATAAAGATTATTTATGAATTGACCTAATAATCAAATAGAATGAAACCTATCAAACAACTTTTCTCGGTAGCGGGACTGGCTTGCGCGGCATTGGCGTTAGGGTCGGTGCAGGACAAGAAGCCAGAAGCGATGCCGGATGTCAATCAGGTGGTGGACAATACTCCTGACAGTATCAATAAGGCCCGGACGGCACGCCCTGTGTCGGGCAGTTCACGAATCGGAAACAATCCAGTGCTTTTCCTTGTGGGAAACTCCACCATGCGTACAGGTACGCTCGGAAACGGGGACAACGGACAGTGGGGATGGGGATATTATGCTCCGGAATTTTTTGACAAAAGCAAAATTACTGTTGAAAACCATGCTCTTGGAGGTATGAGCAGCCGCACATTCTACAACGTACTGTGGAAAGACGTGCTTGAAGGTGTTCGTCCGGGAGACTGGGTGATCATAGAACTTGGGCACAATGACAACGGTCCGTTCGACAGCGGACGAGCACGTGCCACTATACGTGGAATCGGTGATGAAGTCATGCCCGTAGTGATAAAGGAGACCGGCGTCAGAGATACTGTTTACTCATATGGTGAATACATGCGCCGCTATGTGCGCGAGGTAAAGGCTAAGGGTGCTCATCCGATCCTCTTTTCTCTAACACCGCGTATGGCTTGGGACGATAAGGACAGCACAAAGGTGACACGCGTAAACCAGACATTCGGTCTATGGGCAAAACAGGTTGCAGAGGCTGAAGGGGTTCCCTTTGTAGATCTGAATGACATCACAGCTACTAAATTCGAAAAGTTCGGTAAAGAAAAGGTGAAGACGATGTTCTACATCGACCGTATCCACACTTCAGCTTTCGGTGCCAAAGTCAACGCACAGTCTGCTGCCGAAGGTATTGCGGCTTTGGAAGGTGTGGAACTGAAAGATTACCTTCTGCCATTCCCCATTGACACGATAACAGGAAAGTCACGCCAGCCCGGCAAGCCTGTTCTGTTCACAATAGGAGACAGTACTGTTAAAAATGAGGATAAGGATGATGACAGCATGTGGGGATGGGGAAGCGTGATTTCAGAACTCTTCGATCCGGAAAAGATAACAGTGGAAAACCATGCCATGGCGGGAAGAAGCGCCCGCACTTTTCTTGATGAAGGTCGTTGGGATAAGGTTTACAATGCCCTCCAGCCGGGCGACTATGTAATCATGCAATTCGGACATAACGACGGTGGCGATATCAATACAGGTAAGGCTCGTGGGGAGCTTCACGGTTCCGGACCGGAAAGCAAGGTCTTCAAGATGGAGAAGACAGGCATTAATCAGGTAGTGTACACATATGGATGGTATATCCGTAAGTTCATCATGGATGCCAAGGAAAAAGGGGCTATTCCAATCGTGCTGAGCCATACTCCGCGTAACAAGTGGAAAGACGGCAAGATAGAGAGCAATGCGGACAGCTACGGAAAGTGGGCCAAGGATGCCGCACGCGAAGCAGGTGCGTATTACATTGACCTCAACGCTATCTCGGGCAAGAAATTCCAGGAATTAGGGGAAACCGGTACTCCCCCATTTTATAAGAAAGATCATACTCACACTTCTAAAAAAGGAGCCCGACTTAATGCCGCAAGCATAGCAGAAGGACTACGTGGCACTGACTGCACTCTTCAAGAGTATTTGCTCCCTGTCTATCCTAAGACTTTCATTATGAACGAGAGCCTCCCAACATTCAATGAATTTGACGGATATGGTTATGATTTCAACAGCAAGCCATCTACAAAAGGGACCAACCCATATTTCTTTTCAGTGAATGTACCTGACGGCAACTATATGGTGACAGTCAAGCTTGGAGACAAGAAACGTAAGTCTCACACTGTAGTAAGGGCTGAAAACCGACGCCTGATGCTTGATGCAGTATCTCTTCCCAAAAACAAGTTTGAAGAGTATTCATTTATTGTCAACAAGCGTTCACCAGGCATTAATCTTAAGGATACAGTGAGATTGAATCCTCGTGAGATTGGCGTTTGCAATTGGGATAACAAGCTGACACTCGAATTCACCGGCAATGCTCCCGCTGTAGAAAGCGTCACAATCCGTCCGGTGGAGGACTCAGACAATGTGACCACTCTTTTCTATTGCGGGGACAGCACGGTAGTGGATCAAGCTGAAGAACCATGGGCAAGCTGGGGACAGATCATACCTGCATACTTTGATACCAATATCGCTGTATCTAATCAGGCTGAGAGTGGCCAAAAGACTTCTTCTTTCTTTGCAAGCAAGAGATATGATAAGGTTCTTTCAATGGCAAAGCCGGGTGATTATGTTTTCGTTGAGTTTGGTCACAATGATGAAAAAGACAAAGGAGCCGGCTCAGGAGCATATTATAATTATGCTCATAATTTGAAAATATTTGTTGACCGTGCGCGCAAGCAGGGACTAAATGTAGTGTTCCTGACTCCGACCGCACGTCGCAGTTTCGATGAAAACGGTAAGAACAAGAATACTCATGGTGAATATCCTAATGCGATGAAGGAAGTCGCAGCACGTGAAAATGTGCCTGTGATAGATATTACAGAGATGACGACTACGCTCTATGAGACTCTCGGAGCAGAAGGTAGCAAGAAGGCTCTTGTTCATTATCCGGCCAACACTTTCAAGGGGCAAGATAAGGCGCTTGCAGACAACACGCATTTCAACACCTATGGAGCTACTCAAGTGGCGAAGTGTGTTCGTGAAGGTATCGCCGAGAAACTTCCGGAGCTTGCAAAGCATCTGAAGCCTTATACCAAGTACTCCCCCGCTCAGCC
>CAMWJD010000195.1 GCA_947174515.1 uncultured Porphyromonadaceae bacterium | reverse complement strand
AATTATCTCGCATTTATCATATCATTAATTTTTGCGAGCTACTTATGATATTTAAAGGCATATGTGCCGACATACTAAACATTAAACACTTAAACGATTAAACTATCACTTGAGGTCGTCAGGATCAACATAATCATCAGCAGTTCCCTTTATTGGATCGGAAGCGAGCAATCTGTCGATGTTTTCAGCATAATCCAGAGAGTCATCAAGATAAAACGCAAGATCCGGACATTTACGCAATATCTGCTTTACGGCCTGTGCAAGCTCATATCTCACCGTCTTGCTCTGCTTCTTGATATTTTCAAGTATCTCATTTGATTTTTCAGGAGGGAAAATACTTAGATATGCCTTTGCCACTGACAGATCAGGAGAAACCCTCACTGCACTGACCGACACGAGCACATTGCCCATGGCAGCAGTCTGACGGCGGAAAATTTCACTCAATTCCTTTTGGATAAGTCTTGATATTTTTGCTTGTCTCTTTGATTCCATAGTAATTTCAGTTTAATGCAAATTGACTGCTTCCAAACCAGAGCAGGCCATAATGCAAGATTAATAATTCAGTTTTAACTGCTATATTAATAACGTATCATTTGCCGGTTCGGTTTTGAAAGCCCATCCCATAAAACTTAAGATGGGCTCAGAATTGCGCATTTCCTAAGAAGTGTTATTCCGTCGCGGAATGGGAGTATGACAGTGTCGAATCCTTTCAGTCCCGCTGAAATATCATTGAATTCCCTGACGCCCCTGGTCTGAGGATCTTTTTCATACGCAGGGTCGCAGACATGTCCCGACCAAAGCGTATTGTCGGCTATTATCAGGCCTCCCGGCTTGATAATACGTATTGCCTCTTTCAAATAATCAGGATATTCCCGTTTGTCGGCGTCAATAAATACCATGTCGACACTTTCATCGGCAAATCCACTGCATATTTCCAATGCTTTGCCAATTTTAAGATCAATCTTTCCGCCATGTTCCGATGAGTCAATTTGGCGCCTGATAAAGTCTTCAAGTTCATCGTCTGCCTCAATAGTGATCAGTGTCGCATCTTCAGGCAATCCTTCGGCAATGCATAGTGCCGAATAGCCGGTGAAGGTACCAAGTTCAACAGCAATTTTCGGATTGCACAGCATAGTGAGCATCTTCAGAAGGCGACCTTGCAGATGTCCGGAGCACATTCTCCCATTTATCAGCCTCAAATTTGATTCGCGTGTCAGCCGGGCAAGATGTTCAGGTTCAGGCGAAATATGGGAATCGACATATAAGTCGAGTGCAGATTCTATTTCGTAATTCATGAACGCGATAGTATAGACCGTATTGCCAATAGATACCCCTCAAGACCCAGACCGCAGATCATTCCTTTGGCTGCAGGCGCCACCACATCCTTATGCCGAAACTCTTCGCGCGCATGAATATTGGAAATGTGCACCACAATCACAGGCACCGGCGACATCTCGACAGCATCATGAATTGCATAAGAATAATGAGCGTAAGCCCCGGGATTAATGATAATGCCACGGCAAAACGGGTCAAAGGCCAGCTGCTGAATCCGGGTCACGATTTCTCCCTCCGAATTCGACTGAAAATATTCAAGATTTTCCTGTCCTTCTGTAAGATCAGAGATAAGATATTCCGCTTCCGGAAGAAAATCTTCGAAAGTAGCGCTGCCATACACTTTGGGATCCCTGCGTCCCAACATATTCAAATTAGGTCCGTTTATAATTGCAATCATAAATCTAAAATGATAAATTTAAAGAAAAATTTAAAGGAGGAGCGAGACCGTATTGTCAGAATAAGGCAATTATTTTGGGAATAAAGATTATGATTCCGGCGACGGCGGCCGCAATCGCCATAATAAGCACTCCGGCTGCCCCTACATCCTTCGCCTTCTTGATGAGCGGATTATATTCCTTACTGACCAAGTCGGCGATAGCCTCAACTGCAGAGTTCATAGCCTCGGCCATCAGCACCCCGCCGCAACATAGAGCCACTATACACCATTCCGTAGACGTCAGCCCTATCAGGAATCCCAATATTATCACGATGGCCATCGCGAACACATGTATTCTCGAATTATGCTCATCGCGCAATAGAGCGACAATCCCATCGAAAGCATATATAAATGATTTAGCACGCTTCTTTATTGAAAATTTTTCGTTCTTCATGATGCAAAATTAATTAAAAAATCATTAAGTTTACCTTTTTTTCGTTCTTTTTCTCCCTTCTCTATTGCTGAATTCCTAATTTTTGTTTAACTTTGTCGCAAAATTCAGGTTAAGGTTGTTGTTATAGTAACAATAACTATGTAACACAATTAGGTAAAAAATCGTGTATAAGTAAAACCCAATAATATTAACTTGACAATATGGCAGAGTTAGATTTGTCCCGTTATGGGATCAAGGGGGTTAAGAAAATCATCCATAACCCCAGCTATGATCAGCTTTTTATTGAAGAAACAAAACCGGGTCTTGAAGGCTACGAAAAAGGCATTCCTACCAGCCTCGGCGCTATCGACGTTATGACAGGTGTATATACCGGTCGCAGTCCTAAAGACAAATATCTCGTGAAGGATGCCACTACAGAAAACACTGTTTGGTGGAACACCCCGGAATATCCTAACGACAACAAGCCAATCTCAACTGACGTTTGGAAACAGCTCAAGAAGCTCGCTATCGACGAACTCAGCGACAAGGAACTTTATGTAGTCGACCTTTTCTGTGGCGCTAACGCAGCAACTCGTCTTAAAGTTCGCTTCATCGTAGAAGTGGCTTGGCAGGCTCACTTCGTAACCAATATGTTTATCCGTCCTACTGAAGAAGAGCTTAAGGACTTCGAGCCCGACTTCGTAGTGTACAACGCATCTAAGGCAAAAGTTGAAAACTACAAGGAACTCGGCATCAACTCTGAGACTTGTGTAGCTTTCAACATCACAGATAAAGAGCAGGTGATCATCAA
>CAMWJD010000194.1 GCA_947174515.1 uncultured Porphyromonadaceae bacterium | reverse complement strand
AATGATTCAGGGTGTTTATTTATTTAGATTCTCAAGGAAGCTGACTTCTACAATACGGAGCTCGCCGCCCGTCTTTTCTCCATTCTTGGCCTTGAAAAGATCAAGTTCGCCCGCGGCCGGCTCCACCACCTCCACAATCTGTCCGAAAGCATCGCTGTCCGCGGTAGCTCCTTTCAACTTGATCGTGATGTCACGGGCCCTGACAGGGCGCGTATTCAAGTGCACATAGCCCAGAGAGCGCTCAGTGTCACCGCTCCATATCAATTCCTCCCCCGCATACACTTCAAGGGGATATGACCGCTGACGCCATCCTGTGAGCTTGATATTTATCTCATCTATCTCAGCAGCACGCTCAAGTTCATACTTAATCCATGCTGTCTCAAGGCGCCCGTCGTTGCGCCATTCGCTCAGTTCGTTATCGTCCCAGCTATTGCCGACGGATTCCTGATTTACGCCTGCTGTGGCAGACTTGACACGCACATCTATCTTCTTGTCAAAATATGAGGGTGTGGCGGGAGTCGCGCCACGATCATAGCGCGGTGTCAAGGCAGCGGAAGGAAAATGCTTGCTAAGTCCGTCCTTGACTTCCACAGGAACGGTATTGAACTCTACCGACTCCTCCCCCAATCCTTTGGCTTTTGCCGTGATCTTTACCTTGCCGGACTCCGGAGTGGAGCGCACAAGCACACGCGTGATGCCACATTCCACAGGAAGCGAGGAGGCAAAGGCATAATTATCATCACCCTGCGCTATACCGCCACGCCATTCAGCCGGCCCGGAGACTGAGAAATCGATCATATCGTTGGCAATCGGACAACGCTGTCCTTTCTCATCCACCACCTCAACCTGAAGGATAGCTATATCCGCACCATCGGCATATGTGCCTTCGGGCCCTTGCATCAGCGTAAGCTTTAGATTTTTCGGATCTCCGGCAGTGACATGCGAGAATCGGCTCGTCTCCTTGCCTGTCTTATCAAAGCTTATGGCTTCAATCTTTCCGGGCTCCCACTGAATGCTGTCGAACGTGAAAAGGAATTCGTAATCTCTTTTTGGAGCTTTCTGAGCCTTTCCATTGACGAAGAGAGCCACGCTATCGCCGGTAGATACCACATAAACTGGTTTGACAACTTCCGGAGCATAATTCCAATGACCGATGATATAGGTGCCGTCACCTTCCACGTCTACCCATCCATCCCACATCACTTTGTGAGCGTAGTAGGCATCCTTGGGAATACGGAGAGGGTCGACGACACCGCTGCGGCGATAGTTTTCCGCACCGCGGCAATGTGTCTGCGTATCTGAGAAGATGATCTTAGCCCCGCCCGAATTCACTCTACGCCCCATGCCGGGGCGCTCCCGATAGAAATCATACCAACGGCGCACCATTTCCACAGCGAGCTGATCTTGATTCTGATTGTAGGCCGATGCATCCGCGTTGCGATAGAGAGGTCCGTCGCCATGCTTGTGATAGGGATAACTCCAGTCGTCCCAATATTTGCGGAGACCCTCGTCGCGGCAATATTCCGTCTGCACCATCGGATGGTGTTCGCTGAGATTGACATAAAGCATCTCCCCGCCGTATTCTGCCTCGCGTATGTCGAGCATTTCGCGCGAACCTATTGCGCGACCTCCATGAGGATCATATTGGTCGCGGATTTCGCGCATCTCAAGCATATGGTCGCGTGAGATTGATTCGTTGCCGCTTTCGTAGAATATTACGCTCGGATGATTACGGAAATAAATGATCATATCGCGCATCAGTTCCTTGCGCTGCCCCCATCTGCGGTCGTTGACATCCTTTTCGGAGTCACCTGCCGGGAGCATCTGCATCACGCCCACCCGGTCGCACGATTCGGCATCCTGTTTCCAGGCAGTCACGTGCATCCAGCGGAAGAAATTGGCGTTATGATCAATCAGCATGCCATTGGAGTAGTCGCTCATCCATGGCGGAACCGACATGCCGACTCCGGGCCACTCATTGCTCGTGCGTTGCGCATACCCTTTCATCTGAAGCACGCGGTCGTTGAGCCAGATCTTGCCATCACCGAAACGGGTCTTTCTGAATCCTGTGCGCGTAGTCACCTCATCCGCAGTCTTTCCATCCACTGTCAGACGAGTCTTGACATCGTATAGATAACCATATCCCCAGCTCCAGAAATTCAGTCCGGTCAATGTGTCAGAAGCTGAAAGAGTCACAGTTTCACCGGGCATAACCTTCACCGGCTCACTGCTGAAATTTCCTACCGTTTTTCCATCAGCATCTATCACTTCGACTTCATAACCCACTTTCACAGGCTTCCTTGACTCATTCTTGACCTCACTCTCAGCATTGATCACAGCCTTACGACTCGCGACATCAATGTCTGTGGCATAGATATATGTGCCGGTAGTGCCGAGATTGCTATAAAGGGGAAGGGTCTGATACACATCGTCGGTGGTATGAAGCCAGACGTTTTTAGGGATGCCGCCGTAGTTGGCGTTGAAGTTCTTGTCGTTCCACTGATAGCGCTGATTGGTCTCACGCTCCCGGTAGGTCCAACTGTTGTCAATTCTTACTGCAAGCACGTTCTCACCGCCGTAATTGATATAGGGAGTGAGGTCGAATCCTACTGCCATGACTCCATTTTCGTGATATCCGAGAGGATGACCGTTGAGATAGAAGTCGGCTCCCATGCGCACTCCTTCAAACTCCACGAATACTTTCTGACCTTTCGCCTCCTTTGGCATCTTGAAATGTTTACGATACCAAACCACGGTATCAGTCAATTCAGCTATGGGAACTTTAAATGCCTCGTCCTCGTTGAAAGCGCGGGGAAGGGTCACGGTTTTCCATTCATTGTCATCGTGCGCCTTAAGGTCAGCCCCCTTTATATCACCTACTTTCAGCAGCCAGTCACTATTGAAATTATACTTCTCACGAGGGGCAGCCCGGAGACCGGAAACTGCTGACATAAGCGAAACCGCAGTGAGCAAAAAAATCTTTTTCATAATGTTGGTATCTAAGTTCCGCAAGCGAAACTTAAGGGTAATAGTTTATATAGCCAATAATATTTGAGTAATCAGATGCAAATATAACTCTTTTATTTCATAAAAGCCATCCCGGAGAAGAGTTTTTTCAAAAATATTTATTAATTTTGCTTTTAA
>CAMWJD010000193.1 GCA_947174515.1 uncultured Porphyromonadaceae bacterium | reverse complement strand
GGAAAAGTCTCGCTAAGCGAAAGCCCAAGCAATGAATAGCCCGGATAGCGCTGAGAGCGTGTGGCTTCTTGCGAGAACATCGGCATTATATCCCCGGTGACCGCTGACATCCATTTGAAATTGGCAGTGGCTGTAAATCGCCAGTTCGGTTTCCAGAGATGCGTGTAATCGGTTTTCAGAGTCAGTGCATGAGGACGTGTGGGGTTGGCTCGTATATCTCCTTTTGTGTATTTTTCATACGTGAAGACATATTCTCCATTGATAGTAAGTCCGAAATCAAACGATTTCATCAGCGAAAGATCAACACCGCTTATCAGGACTCGTTTGATGTTTATATACTGCTGCCCCATGAGCGAGTCATTCCATAGATAGGCTATGCGGTTGTCTACAATATTGTGGAAAGCCATGACAGTAAGACTTTTATTCCCTTTGAGATATTCCGCCGATACGCTCAGGTTGTGGCTCGTCTCGGACTTAAGATCCGGATTGCCGTATATGTGGAATATACCCGCCATGTCGAAATCCATAAACAGCTCTTTGAGGTTAGGGGCTCTGAATCCTGCGGCATAGTTGAGCCGGAGCGCACAATGTCCTTTTCCGGGACGCCACATCATGCTCAGTTTTGGCGACACACGGTTGGCATGTGAAGCGGAAAACCGGTCGTATCTGAGTCCTGGAACGATCCATATGTGGTTTTCCGGATGCCAGTCCCATTGAAGGTATGTATCCAGGTTGGTCTGGGTATGGCTTGCGCTACCGAACTCGTAGCTCATCAGATAGTCGTGGAGCCAGTCGCCGCCGGCTGTGAGTATTCCTGTTTTTCCGAACTCGTGTGAATATTGTAAGTGAATTGAATTTTGCCGGTTGCGGTAGTCGCGGATCTGCTCTTTTGTGGATATCTCATAGTCGTACTTGTCGTAGGTATCAAAGGAGTATTTGATAGAGAAGTCTTTCCACCGTCCTGAAATACCTGCTGAAATATCACTGTATCGGTCGTAGGAGACAACGGAACTCTTACGCTGACGCCAATAATAGCCGGCGCGGACTGTTATGGAAGCGTCTTCATTAAATGTTATGGTGGAGCGGTCTCGCACATTATAGCTTTGAGTGGCATAAGCAGTGGTGAAGTCGCCTCTCCGGGGAAACTTGATCTCTGCTTGGGAATCATATCTCGCATCCAAAGAATTGGAGATTTTCCCTTTCCTATAAGAGGCGATAGCCCCGTAGCTTTGCAGAGAGTGAGATCCATAGCGTGCATCAAATCGCAGATGAATGCCCTCCTTGGGCTTTTGTGAAATAATGTTGACCACTCCACCCGTCGCGTTCGATCCATAAAGCGATGAAGCAGCTCCCTTTACAATCTCTACCCTCTCGACATTCTGCAAATTGAGGCGTGAATAGTCAGGATTATCAAGTGTCTCACCGGCAAGTCGCTCTCCGTCAAGAAGAAACAGGATTCCTCCCCCTCCGAATCCTGACATATTTATCTGAGGATTCTGCGCCATCCCAAGAGAAAACTCCACACCCGGCATCTGCTGCTCCAAAAGGGCGCCAATATCAGGTTTACCACTGCGGGAGATGTCGGCAGATGTTATCACTCTGGTTACTACAGGAGTATCCTTTAAGAGCTTTGGTGTGCGTGTTGCTGTCACCACTACAGTCTCGATAGTGTCTGCAGAGGAAACGATAAAGTCGGGAGCAACTTCCATTGAGTTGCTCCCGGCCATCAATGCCAATATCAATCCTAAGATTGCCAATTTATTTCAGAGTTCCTGTAAATGTGAAGTTGATAGGCATTTTCATACCGCCCGGCATAATGGTGTAATATACAGTTATTTGATTCCCTTTGACCGTACCGGATATATTCCCGGAGTATTTCACTCCATTTTGCGTAACTTCGTAATCATCTTCCGAAATGCTGTATTCGGAGTTGTTTACTTTAACATCAACATCATCTATTGTAATGGATGGTATTGTTTTTGCCCCCATTGCACCAACTGAATAAGAGCATTCTGGTAAAACAACTATCACTTCGTCGGATGTGTTAGGTTTTTCCTTGATTATTACATCATATTCTCCGGCTACATCGCAAGAGGTACCCATTACATTCACATTGTCAAAGGTTCCCTTGTATGTGCCGAGAATATTTGACACACCTGTTCCTTTGCTTTCATCAGGTTCGTCGTTGTCGTCATCCTTATCACAGCTTACAAAAGCAGGCAGAATGAGCAAGAGGCTTGCTAACAATGCAAATAAATTATACTTCTTCACTACGTTTATCCTCCTATGCCGATAAGTTCAACTTCGAAAATGAGGTCGGCGTTAGGGCCGATCGGGCCTCCGGGTGTGCCCATCTCACCATAAGCCAAGTCACTGGGGATATAGAACACAGTCTGTCCACCCACTTTCATAAGCTGCAGACCTTCTGTCCAGCCCTTGATGACTGCCTGAAGGGGGAAGCTTGTGGGTTCGCCCCGCTGAACTGAAGAGTCAAAAATCGTTCCGTCAAGAAGGCGCCCCGTATAATGAACTGTGACGATATCTGTGGCTTTGGGTGAAGCGCCGGTACCTTCCACTACAGTCACATATTTCAGCCCTGAAGGAGTTGTCTTGTATCCTGAATTCCCTTTAAAGAAATCCGCAGTGTAGTCCGACATGTTGCGGGCTTCCGAGATATTGTCTTCTGCAGCCAAGGCCTGGGCGGCCTCAGCGCTGTCCTGCTGAGCCTGCATCACTTCGCCGACAAGAGAGTCTACGGCAGCAGAGTCTTCAGCTGTCGGTTTCTGCTTGCCGCAAGAGGCAACGCAGAAAGCGGTTGCCGTCACAGCTATGACGGCAATCGCGGATCTGAATGTTTTTTTCATTATTTTCATATTAATCTTGCAAGCTATAGCTCTAACTTACAGCCTGCAATTTATAACTTACTTCTTTACTACCTTGATGAGTTCAACGTCAAAGATAAGTGTTGAGTGAGGCGGAATTGCATTAGGCACACCTTGAGCACCGTAAGCAAGATCGCTTGGGATGAAGAATGTGTACTTTGCGCCTTCCTTCATGAGCTGTACGCCTTCTGTCCAGCCCGGGATGACACGGTTTAGAGGGAACGTAGCGGGCTCGCCGCGATTTACGGAAGAGTCAAATACGGTTCC
>CAMWJD010000192.1 GCA_947174515.1 uncultured Porphyromonadaceae bacterium | reverse complement strand
CCGAGGAGAGAGGAAGAGCAGTATCGTCAACTTCGGTTGCATACTGCTCTTTTTTATATTTTATATAAGTCCATCGTTTGAGAAGCAAGATCCTATCGGCGATTGGAAACGCGGACTGCAAGTTCCGGATGTTCTTCAAGAGTAAAGTTGAAGAAATCGTCGTAGGGCTTCAAAATGCGGAAGAGTCCGGAAAGTTTCTTCACGACATTCTTTGAGGTCATCTCTCTGTCAGTAATAGAGGCCGCATATACGAAGCTTTTCGGTTTCAGAAGTTCTATATATTCCCAATCTTTTGGAAATCCTTTGGGTGCCGTCTTCAACGGTTCCTGCCAATACGGCTTATAATGTTTTGAAAATTCCGGATTCCGTATTATCTCAAGATATTCTTCAATATTATGATATATCTCGTTCCGGTATTCTTTCAGCAACGGAGCTTCCGGAAACCATGCCCCACCCCCGACGAGACATTCCCCGGGCTGTATATGGACATAATATCCACAGAATTCACTCTTTTTACCGCCACGAGGATTGATATATATGCCTATGTGATCTTTATAAGGGGTTTTATCGGCTGAAAAGCGTGTGTCGCGATATATTCTGTAAAGGCAATCGGCTGGGGTAAGCATTGCAGCCTCCGGCTCGATCTCTGTCAGCGCATCAATGAGCTGCCCGGTAAAATCCTCTACGCGAGCTTTCACACGCATATACTCATCCTTATGATTAGTAAACCAGTCGCGGTTGTTGTTTGTCGCCAACTGCTTCAAAAATTCCAACACTTCTTTCATTATTTTCTAATTTAGAGCCCATCTCATGACTGCAAATGAGATAAAGCGAGCAACAATAATTTATTCTTTCACCAGCTTTATGCCGGATATGACGGCATGATTGGTGTGGATGTTCATGTTCTCATTCTCAGGTCGGAACGTGAGTCCAATAGTGTGATTGCCTGGAGTGAGATGCACTTTCACTGAATTTGACCATCCAAATTCATCCCAGTTGTCGCGACCTCTATGAGGAAGCACTATCAATCCAGCCTTGTCTCCATCCACTGTAATGGTGCGGATGGCGCATTTGTTTTCCGTATTCACCGGACCATTGCCGTTGGCATAATTCACAGTTATAAAATAGTCACCTTCTTCTTTGACATTGACAGGCACATTGAATTCAGATGTTTTGTCATTGCTGACCTTGCCTGTCTCGACATAAATCATGCCTCGTGTAGAGCGTGGTTCGGAAGCAAAGCTCTCTACGCCATCTGCAGAGACACCAATCACCTGATATTCACCCGGATCAGAGGCATCATAGGTGGTGGCATTAGTCTTTGCAACCGGTTTGCCATCCTTTATAATGATATAATGCCCTATGTACTCGATTGGATTCCATACAAGTGTGGTGTCTTCAAGCCATGCAATAGGAGTAAGAGGGGCACTTGCCTGATTCTTGTGGTTGATGCCGACTGAAGGAATGTTGTTGTCAGCCATGACAATCTCAACTTTCAGGTTCCCCTTGGCTTTCTTTGCAGGGATGAATGGAGTTTGCTCCTTGCCATTAACTTTGAAGGATTTTATTTCATTGCCATAGCCACTTACGGTTATGTCGAGGACAGCATCGCGATATTTAAAACCCTCAAGCGAACGAGTGCCTGCAAGTGCCTTTGGAACGAAAGGATGGAATGTAAGACCATCTTTCTGGAAATCGATGCCAAACAGCACTTTGTGGGTCAACGCTATATTGCCACTCAGACACCAAAGCATATTAGATGAATTCAATTCTGTGGCAATATCGCCATTTTCAAGGTTAAAATTCTCCTTGTTGGTGCAGAATAGAGCAGCCGGACGGAATACGCTTCCAATTGCTTCCATCACTCCATCCTCATTGCCCGCTTTTGCATTGGCAAGACCCCACCATGCTCCGACCCATGGCCAGAGGGATTTATTGTGATAAGAGGGGATATCAGCAATGGATGGATAGAAGATCGCAGCGCCAAAAGGTGTGGTCGGATTATTGGCAGTCACAGTCTTTGCTCTATTTTCAGGAGCCACATCCCACATTATTGCAAGAGACTCACCCAGTGTCTCAGCACGTGGATTAGTGATCATATTGTCACGACCATAACGATACATCGCATAATAGCCTTTGTCGTCCATCCAGAGATAATCATTGATGGCTTTTGCAATTGCCTCAGACTGTGCAAAAGCATCTTTCGCCACTTCCTTATGACCTAATATTGTTGCTGCTTCGCCCAATACTTTCCATGCCTCTGCATGCACTACAGAAGTTGAAAGAGTCTCAGTGTTGTAAATGTCGGCACACTGCATCCATCGGGGATGACTCTGCTCACGCCAGTCGATAAAAGATGTCTCACCCCTCACCAATCCCGATTCCGTATCGTAGAAAGCCGCGCGATCGGTCTCAAGAGAGCGCTTGATAATCGGATAGATATATTCAAGCCATTTCTTGTCGCCGGTAACTTTATAGACTTCCCATGCTGCGACACACCATATCTCACGGTCGGTAGACACCGGCCATGCACCTCCCGAACCGGTATCCTGGATAATACGTCCCAGCGGATCTACTTTCTTCATCAGCGAGATCATGGAAGCCTCCGGCTGCATATAAGCCATCGAAAGTAGTATTGAGTAGCTGACATCGCGAGTCCAGACTCCGGCCCATTCCTTGCCGGTGCGCAGTGTCGTGTCCGGCTCCACAGCATTCACCATTTCGTCAAGACCCATATTATAGATAGCTTGATGAAGAAGGTTTGGAGTAATGAGCTGCGGATATGAGCTGATATCGTTTTTCAGCTTCCACTGCTTGTCAATACCCATGTAATATCCCGGTTGTGCGGAATAAGTGGAATATATTTCTGTTGAAGATGGAGCGGTGGCCATAAACGCGCCCTGTGTAATAGTATCGCCATGCCATCTGTAGGCAGGAGTCTGCATGATGGTTTCCCCCATACATAGTGTCGCCATGACTGAAAAAATGCCGGTAAACAGTATTGATTTCATACAATATATCATAAGTATTCTTCAATGGGAAAAGATGTCTTGCTCACATATTATTCGCAAATATATAAAAAAATCAGTGAACAACCATAAAAATAGTTTCCTAATTTATTTATCAGGTCTAAACCAAATAAGTAGCTCGCAAAAATTAATGATATGATAAATGCGAGAAAATTTTGCGACAGGTTGGCTGCGGAGGGAAGGAGCTTAGCGAGCTAAGCGACTGA
>CAMWJD010000191.1 GCA_947174515.1 uncultured Porphyromonadaceae bacterium | reverse complement strand
GGAGCTTAGCGAGCTAAGCGACTGAGCGACAAGGCCGAGATGGTCAAAATTAGCCACATGTATCATATCAAGACCATTATCAGATTACTTAGTAACATATGTCGTTTAATTTTTCTTAGCTACTTACTTATTTGTAATTGTATTATTTTACTTCTTTTCCATTCATGTCATATACCTTTTCGGTGTTGGCATCAACCCAGTCATTGACTTGAACTGTGAATTTTATAGGGCCTCCGATAATTTTTGTGCCGGGGAACGGATCATCAGGGTCGGTTGTTCCGGCACCATTCGTAAAGTCAAGTGTGTAGATGTATTTCTTTCCTTGTTCCCAAGTGCCTGAAAGTGGAATAGAAGCCCAGCCGTATTCTCTGACAGGTTTGAATGTAAATTCACTTTCATTTGCGAATGGGTAGATCTGTACTCCATTGTCGGTTCTGGTAATATTGACGAGAACACTCAGATATGCCTCTCTTGCCACATTGTCGGGATCATCTTTCGGCGACCATGGAGTCAGAGTCTGCGGAAGAAGCATTGCATTGCCATCAGCTCCCATAATGGAGACCGGAGTCGCTGAAAGGGTAGTGGTGTCGCAAGAAGATGTGAATATTGCTGTGTCATGCCAGTCATCAAGAGTCCATTCATTTGTGTTGAAATCAAACGAACCTACGTATTGAGGTCTGCCGATTCTCATTCCGATCACTTTATAAGTATAATTATCGTTTTCCGATTTGGCTCGTAATTCAATCTGAGCGAGACGGTGATCGAATGTAAGCTCGACGCCGCTTGTTTCGTTTGCCTGTCTTGTGCCCGAGGCATTGGCTGTGATAAAGTCTACTTGCTCAGCGATGTTTTCAGGGACAGCATAAGATTGCAGTGTCATTCCGCTGTTGTCATCTTTCATGATGATGTCGGCGCCAATTTCATCCTGAGAAGGGGAGTAAGCGAAAAAATTGATCTGCTGTTTTGGAGAAAGCCAGTCATATTCCTTGCCGCCTGCCGCAGTGAAAAAAGAATCGGATCCCTTATCAAACTCTGCATTGTCGAAATATAAGGAATAATTATACCCATCCATTTTTTTAGTAGAACTGTTCACGGTTGAGTCTCCGTAGACAGCCGATACGAATATCTTGCTTAAGTTGGCATTTGTGGTTTCAGTGGCTCGTGTGCCCATGGCGGAACGGAATGAAATAGCTTCGTTGGTGGCTTGACGTACACTGACCGGTTCGTCTTCTGAACATGATGCAAGAGCGATTGCGCTCACTGCCATCAAAAATAGTGGTGTCTTTTTCATAATATTGTGTGTTTTTCAAAAATCCGTTATTCCGACAATTAGAATCAAAGAAATTGTTTTTCAATTGATTTTTAATGTCTTTCTTTAATGTTAAAACGGATTGATTATCTATATGGTTTGTTAAAATTGTGTAATTTTTAAGACATAATTGTTACATTTGAAGGCCTATATTGATGGCTTGCCATTCATTTACGTCTGTCTTGAGTTCGGTGTTTCCTTCTTTTGGTGGTTCCGGAAGATCCAGGCCTCTCACTATAATATGCACGTGTGTCGGGTCCGGTGCATTTGTCACTTGGTCGGTGACATCAAACGAATGATACCACTTGCTCCCGTTGGTAAGCACCATATATAAAGTAAGGTAGTGTTTAGCTGCTGTTGTTGGACATTCTCCGAATGTCAGAAACTCACCATACAGGTTTTCTTCAGTCGCATTCCCTTTAAGGTCAAATTTAAAAGAAACTGTGTTGTCTGTCGATGACTGACTGCCATGGCAATACCCTTCAGCCATCCCTGATAGGGTAGCGTCTACTGCAGAAGATTCAATGTCTTCAAGATTCTTGACGTCATAGACATCTACCATATAGTGGCACACTGCTTCCTGAGGATACATGGTTATGGTCTGCATACCACTGTGCGGTATTATGGAGATATTGTTCGACCTGCTTCCCCAAAGCATCCCCGGGGTGGCTGCAATACGTTCGTTTTCTGTTCCTTCAGGACGGGGAATGGTGGAAGAATTGTCAGCTCTCGACCCTATTTCTTCAGCATCCTGGGTATAGATTTCAAGTGTCTCAATACTTCCATGATTGCGCATGCGGGCCCAATCAGTGTTATCTGCATTCAGGCATATTGCATGATGTGTTCCAAAAGGGGATTTTATCAGGCCTCCGGTCTTATTGGAGAAGATGAATCGCATCGGATTGAGCCCATTCTCTTCGTAGAGATACAGTGCCATTGATTCCGGATTAGCTTCCGGAGCATTTTGCCAGTCGAACACCACCTGCAGCTCCGATGTCATCTCCTCTTCCATGTAGAGGTCCTTATGCCGGCAAGAAGTCATGGCAAGCACTCCAATCGCCATTATGATTATTTGCGAAGTTTTCATTTCTTGCCTCCTTTCATTTTGTTATAGTTATTGCATCCTATCAGCCATACAAGGGAAATTTCAGCTTTTGTGGGTCCAAACCAATGAAGCTTATGTGTAGATTGCCAAATGTAGAAGCCATATTTAGGTTCGTATTTGAGATATTTCCCACCCATATAGCCCAAAGCCAATGAAAAATCAATATTTAGCCTCCGTGTTACCGGAAGTGAATAACCATATTCAATTCCTGAATTGAAATTACAGCGATCCCAGAGTGTACCTTTTGGAACACCACCCATTATTCCACCTTTGCCGAGTTCAAAGTCGTAGGTCACTACGCCGGCAAAAAATCCGAGATGGTGTCCTGTGAGCGGTTTTTCATGTGCTTTGGCTCCAAACCACCACCTGGCACCGATATTGCCGCCATAAGCTCTCCAATAGTAATGAGTGCGGTCGCGATCCCACCATCCATACATCCAGTCGGCAGTAAGCGATATGTTTTTCCCTACGTAGAATTCCGCTCCGATATTTGGAAGTAGAAGCGCGTCATAAAGCATATTGGTCTTGAGCGCCATATAAAATGGTTTACATTCTTTCACTTCTCCAAAGCAATTATACGGAAGCGGGAGAATGGTTCCTGTAAGGTCGATGGCTGTCTCCGGGGAGTCAAGCTGAATTTCCGGAATGTTGATGTGAGGATAAAGTCTTTCGTATTCCACTGTCAGTCGGGAAGCCCGGAGATCGGGAAACAGGTTGGTGTGAAGATATCTGTATGCCTCTCCATTATGCAGAGCTTTAAGTCTGGCAAGTGGATGAGATGGCGGATTGGGTCCTGTAATTTGATCGATAAGCATCATTACATCGCTTCGGAAAGGCACATTCTCGTCTGCTTCAACCTCAGATTTCAGTCCGTTCCAGTCTCTTCCTATATATGTGAAAACCGCAAGGGAATCTTCAAGAATCCCCCTGGATTGAAA
>CAMWJD010000190.1 GCA_947174515.1 uncultured Porphyromonadaceae bacterium | reverse complement strand
TTAGAAATAAACGGTAATACGAGATTGGTGATAGCCGTCGCTGATGTTGAGAGTCGCCTTGTTGTTGAACTCTCGTGCAAATTGTCCGTCAAAGGTGGAATCGGTACGCGTGATACCGGCAGGTGTCTGAACCAGACGCCATTCATCATTGCCGATAAAGTCCTTGCCTGGAGAGTAGGCTACTACATGGCTTCCTCTGATCTTGATCTTTATTGAAGCCAACTGTCCGTTGTATGGATAGTAAGCTCTTACTACCTGTTCGTTACTGTACTGAGCAAGCAGTACAGAGCCATCGTTTGTCATTGGCTCGACAGCGAAAGCGGTCCCGCCAGAAAGTAGCACAGCCGCCATAATGAGAATCTTTTTCATAAAGCGATAAATGTTTTTGTTATATATGTTTCAAGCCTTTCTGTCCTTAAAAAATCAAGTAAAGAAAAAGTCTTGTGAAACTATATACCAAAAGCATTACGAAAGTAAACAGCTAAATCAAAAAAATTAGCCCGAGAGCAACCGCTCTCGAGCTTCATTTAAGAGTTTGTGGATCGAAGCGAGCGAGCCTCCGCGCACTTTGCTTCCGAGTGTTAGCTTGATTGTTAATCGTTCATAGGTTACTGTTAATGGTCTCTCTAAGAGTCCTTTGCGCCTTTGCGTGATTTTCTATGCAAAAGTTGAGAAAAAAAGATTCAGCGGTTTCTGATATCATGACTGTGCATGAGCTATTCTTTCAGCTTCTTCAGCAGATACTTCGATGGGCTTTCCATTCTCATCGGCAATGATGACCGTCTGCCCCAATTTCTTTTTAAGGTCAATCATCTTGAAGAAGGATTCTTTCAATGCTTTATCAAGTTTCTCACGAAAATCTATTTTTTCTTTCTCTGACATGATTGATCATTTATTTGTTTGAATAATAAATTGTCATATACACCATCTATATCTGCTATGAGATTTGGCTGAAAGTTATTGTCATATAAAGCCCAATAGTCGACTATCGGCATGAATATCTGGAAAAGGTTTTCGAGACCGAGCCAATATCGGCGAAATATTGTCTCAATCGGGATATTATGTCCTCCTTCCGATACTCTATGAGCCACTCGTCTGCAAGCAACTTCCGGAGATTCCAGCCAAAAGAACAGCAAACTTACATTATATCCCTTTTCCCGAGCCTTTAGAACAAGATTCTTATAGCTTCGTGTAGCTAATGTGGTCTCTATAGCAAATGACACCCAATCTGCCATCAAGGTTTCAATTCTCTCCAGCATAAGCTTACCTGCCTGTATCGCTACAGATTCCGGACAAAAAGGCGACAGTCCTTTCGCGATTTCATCAGCATTGACGAATTCACGGCAATTTAGGATTTGTGGCAAGACATTGAATGAAGCAGTTGTCTTTCCGGCTCCATTGGATCCTGCGATTATGTAGAGATTCGGTTTTTGCATAAAGGGTGTCAGCTAAGGCATCACGCATACTGTGTGCCTTAGCAATCGCAAAGATAATATATTTTAGTCGATTTCGAACACTATAGGATTGTTTTTTTATTCATATTCCTCAATTTTCTATTTAACTTCTGAGCCAATCTGAAAGTTCTGCGCATCTGAAAGAGGGATCTGCGCCTAACGGCATCATAGTTCCAATATCAGAAATGAAACAGATATTAATCATTTTTAGTTTTGAATTATATCCAATGTAGGATCAACATGTATCGTCTTTCCGTCGCTGAATTTGATTTCGGCAAAATCATGGTCTCCTATTGATATCGCAGAATCTGGTAGGCTTACGAACTGGCGATGGAACTGAGTGGGATATTCAACAGGAAGACAAAAAGGACAACAGCAATGAAGCTGATGAACCGGTGGTATGAAAAGGTATCGGCTCTTGGCAATCCAAATTTCCGGTCGGTCATAAAGACTTTCAAGAATCATGTCCCTACTATCTTGAACTATTTCCTGAGACGTTCGACCAACGCCTCTGCCGAGGCCTTAATTCAAAGGTCAAGATATTCAGGTCGCAGATGAGGGGTGTCCGTGACAGGGACTTCTTCATCTTCAGGCTTGTCAAACTCTTCGCCTGAATTTTAACATTTCTATCAGCACTTTTTTATAAATGCACCGGGAATACGGCTTGTGCCGGTATAAATATATCTGAATTTTCAGATTCAAGTGATACCCCCCTTAACCTTATAACCTTCTTAACCTTATAACCTTCTTAACCTTATAATTTTATATATAACGTTTGGGGATCTTGATTTGTTGCCCAACGTGCTGAGTTGCAAGTCTTACTCAACCGATAAACAGCTTTTTGCGCATTGAGGCTGCCGGAAGGGGATATCAGCAGTCTATGTCTTGTGGAGTATTAGGCTGTGAGTCAAGACGCAATTTTTTTAGTCGTATTTGTTGGCTTTCTGCAGGTAGTAGTCGCGGAGGTCTGACCAGCGATAGTAAGGGCCGCTCACTGGGTCAGCGGGAAGACGCACTTCTTCTTCATTTAGCAGACATTTTACAAGCACATCATTGTCATTGTTGCGGTAGAAGATCAATTGTATATTCCCTGCCATCGGGATGAGGTCGTAGCTGCGAACGCCGGCTGCTTCGGCTTCTTCAATTGATGTGAATTCTTTCCCAAAGTCGTTGATCTCCATAAGGGTAATGAAATTTATCAAGATTCCATCATGACCGTAGCGAAGATTTACGCTCGGACGAGGCGACATTATTGCAGTGTCGGTGCTTTCAATAATGTTTTTCAAAAGTTTACGCTGGGTGTATGGCATGCGTCTTTCAGTCAATGGGGTGTCGATGCTATGGAGCACCCATCCTGCGTTGTCGCATCGCCAGGCCTCTCTCACCTCGTCAACCGTGAAAACCTTGTCAAGCATCCACTTTTGACCGGAATGTCCCTGAGTATTTGCCAGAATCCAGTAAAGTTGCGGCATTAGACCCGGCGCCACACTGTCGAGGGCAAATTGTGTGTCAGTAACGAGGCGCGACAGATAGTCGTTGGGTACGGCATGATTCTTGCAATATTCCCGAAGTGTTGGATTTGATTTGTCTTTTATCACCCACGCCGGTTTGTCGTCATAATTCATGAAATGCATATCGGCATATGATGCATCACTTTTTATTTTCACATCCGGAGCCTCTTCACGTATTCCTTGCAGTCCGTTAAGCATCGACAGAATGCAACGGATTACAACAGTGGCTTTGGCATCCACTTGAGATGAATCTGAAAAAAGGGTGGGATAGTTGCTTGCCATTCTTCGTCCAATTCCCTGATGTTGCAGCGCTCCCTTGTCGGAGAGTTCTCCGAGCCGGCCACGTGAAGCGATCTCAATTTTCCTCAGTTCCTCAAGAGTTTCCTTTCCAAGAGGCGTCAGCATGCCGGCGCGCTCTGCTTTCTCAAGATTCATGACCGGTGTTTTATA
>CAMWJD010000189.1 GCA_947174515.1 uncultured Porphyromonadaceae bacterium | reverse complement strand
AGTGACAGCGGCCATCGGAGTGCTGCTGTGGGCATGGGAGGGCTATCGCGCCCGGCGCCATGGCAATTCCCTGCATCACCATTCTGCGGCCGACTCCCATAAATCACCGGATCCCCTTGTTGACCCGAACGCCACTAAGAAACCCAAATCCCCGGAGATATGCTGCGGCCTTCACTCCATTTGTGAAAAAACAGGTCAAATCAACGAGCCGCCGGTCTATTATGACGATGAGGAACTCGACCGCTTCTCCGGTCGGGCGGCCACTGATTACACCGATGAAGAGACAGAGGAATTCCGCGATGTGCTTCTCACCCTCCTTCCGGCCGATGCGCCGGGATGGACAGTCAGTCTTGAAAAACGTCGTATAAAGCTACCCGACCCTCTTCGCCCGGAGCTTGAACTTCTCCTCGCTGAAGCTTAAGGATCCGGATTCCGGAGACTAGAGTACAGATTCCGGATTTCAGAGACCGGAGAGGCCAATTCTCAATTGGCTCCGCCCAAGCTAAGGCAATTCTCAATTCTCAATTCTCAATTCTAAATTCTAAATTCTAAATTATTAAATATGAATTACGAATTGCTTCAATATGCTTTCTTCCGCAATGCACTTGCCGGGGTCACGCTTATCTCAATAGCTTGCGCCGTTATAGGCGTATATATAGTGACCCGGCGAATGGTCTTTATTGCCGGAGGCATCACCCATACATGCTTCGGAGGTCTCGGTCTTGGCTACTTCATGGGTTGGAATCCTCTCGCCACTGCCGCTTCATTTGCTATTGCCGGAAGTCTCGGCGTGGAAGCATTGTCACGCCATAGTGTCAGGCAAGATTCGGCCATTGCCGTTGTATGGGCACTTGGGATGGCGTTCGGAATTCTTTTCGTATTCCTGACACCGGGGTATGTCCCGGAGCTTAACTCATTCCTCTTTGGGAATGTCCTGAGTATTACCCGCGCCGACCTTTGGATTTTCGCATTTTTTGCTCTGATCGCAGTCTCCGTATATGCTTCTTTAGGCAAGGTGATAATGATGGTAAGTTTTGATGAAGATTTCGCTCGCACGCGCTATCTTCCGGTGAAACTGATCAATACCATGATGATTATATTGGTATCCGTATGCATTGTGCTTACCATAAAGATGATCGGAGTGATGCTCCTGATGTCGCTCCTGTCATTGCCTCAGCTCGTGGCCGAACGTCTCAGCAACCGTTATTCCCGCATGATGGTCATATCCGGCCTTGTTTCCTTGATTGGATGTTTAGGGGGGCTCTGGCTTTCTGTCTTGATCGATGTCCCTGCTTCTGCGGTAATAGTAATCCTGATGGCAATTATTTACGCCATATCCCTCTTAAAAAGACATTGAATTTTGCGGAAGCATTTCCTTCAGGTAGGGGGCGTTGACGAATTCGGATGCCGGAAGGTGGATCAGTGTCGGAGTGTAGATCATGGCCACCGTGTCGCACATTTTGGTGGCTATGTCGAGCTCATGGGTTGAGAATATGATGCATTTTCCTTGTTCGTGGGCCAACCGCGAGAGGAGGTTGACGAGATCATAGCGGCTTGGCATATCGAGAAATGACGTCGGCTCATCAAGAAGTATGACGGGTGTGTCCTGGGCGAGAGCCCGGGCTATCATTACACGCTGACATTCTCCATCGCTCATCGTGTCAAGAGTGCGGTTTGCAAAATCCTTCATGCCCACATCTTCAAGAGAACGCATGACGATCTCTTCATCTATTTTCTGCATACGTCCTATCCAGTTGGTGTAAGGGGCGCGTCCCATCGCTACGGCATCCACACATCTCATGGATGGAATGTGGATGCGTTGGGTGGAAACAAAGGCTAATCTCCGGGCCATCTCTGTCGTTGACATGGCTTTGACTTCTTGGCTGTCGAGAAGGATCGATCCGGTATAGTGGGAATTAAGACCCGCTATGGCGCGTAGGAAGGTTGATTTCCCGGTGCCATTTCGTCCGATTAGAGAGGTGAGGGTATTTTGAGGGAATGAGGCTTCTGCATTGTCAAGAAGTGTCCGGTTTTTGAAGCCTATTGTCAGATTTTGTATGGTTATCATATTTTTTGCGGTCAGGATTTCGGAAATCAGTTCTTTAGCTTCAATACGACTAAGATTACGACAGGTATGCCGAGAAGGGCAGTGATGGAATTTATTGGCAGAGTGAGGAGCTTTGACACTATATCGCAGAAGAGTAGCACTGCCGAGCCTGTGAGTATGGTTCCGGGCACGAGAACGCGCTGATCAGAAGTCCGGAAGATCATGCGGGCTACGTGTGGCATGGCTAAGCCGATAAACCCGATCGGTCCGCAGAAAGCTGTGACAGTGCCGGCAAGCAAGGTAGTGGAGAGGAATAGAAGTGAACGTGAGCGCTTGATGTTCAGTCCCATCGTGCGGGCATATTCCTCGCCGAAAAGCAGCATATTGAGGGGTTTTATGGTTATTATGGCCAGTATTATTCCGGCGCCGACGGCAGGAAGGAGTATCCATAGTTGAGAAAGAGTGACATCGCCGAGCGATCCCATGGTCCATATCACGAATGCCTTCAGCGACTCATCGCGGCTCAGATATTGCAGTATCTGCACCACCGCGCTGATGCCTGACGAGAACATCATGCCGAGAATCAGGATTACCATTATGTCTTTTATCTTCGAGGCCACGCTTCCTACTATAAGAAGCACCGCGGCTGATCCTATCCATGCGGCTCCTGCTATGCCAAGAGACGAGACTGTGGGGGAGAAGCCGAATAAGGGTGCTCCAAGTAGAAAAATCGCGACCCCGAGCGAGGCCCCGGAGCTTATGCCGAGCACGTAAGGTCCGGCAAGCGGATTGCGGAAAAGAGTCTGCATCTGAAGTCCGGATACAGAAATTGCGGCTCCGGCCAAAAGCGCCACTATCGCCTTTATCAGTCGGATGCTGATGACAATGCGTGCCACTGCCGGCGGACATTCTCCACCGGTGAGGGCGGCCCACACCTGGGGTAGCGGTATGGAGGTTGATCCTACGGCAATGTCGGTGGCCATCAGGATTGCCAATAATATGGCGAGTGATATGAAAAGTGCAGAGTGAGTTTTCAAAATGTCAAATTCAAAATTGGCTTCGCTAAAGCTAAGGTGATTTTAATTATCTCGCATTTATCCTATCATTAATTTTGCGAGCTACTTATGATATGGGCTCTTATTTAAGTTTCTTATAATAGTGGAGCGGAGCGCCGGAAAGTTCGGGATGGAAGATGCCGGTAAGGTCGCTGAGGATTAGATCTGGCTGTGTTATTCCTGACTCGAAAAAGTCATTTCCGCCGGTTGCGGTTGTCCGGAGAGTATTATTGTAGACGGCACCATTGCGAAAAACGCGAGTATCCGTGAATTTCGGGCATTTCGCCGATAAGTCGGCTAATGATTCAGTCCGATCCACATTAAGCCAGAAATCGGCTTCTGAGGCGAGTTTATAGGCTTCCTCAATGTCAATAGGGAGCGAGGAATTGCCGGTGTCTTTAGTGTAGACA
>CAMWJD010000188.1 GCA_947174515.1 uncultured Porphyromonadaceae bacterium | reverse complement strand
GAATTTAGAATTTAGAATTCTTTTACGGATGCCTTTTTGACAATGATAAATTATAAATGATCTATTAAAATATTACACGAAACACTATAAACTATATCCTACGGGAAGATACCTGAAAGACACACCGCCTTAATCTAAATTGATACTTGAAAAGACACTTGCATACCTTGATCGGAAAACATACCTGAAAAACACCAAGTCCTTAATCTGATTAGATATTTGAAAGACACACAGAGAGACCTTAATCAAAAATAAATACTGTGAAAAAAACGCTCCCGCCTTCAATCGAAGACGGGAGTGTTTTTTATTAGCAAAGGGCACTCCCTGCCCGTCACCTCACGTGTTTCTCATCACTTCAGGCTGGCTTCAAAACCCGCGGCATGCACGGCATCGATTACGGCTGCGTGGTCGACGCTGCCGTCAACGGTAGCCAATCCTGCGTGAAGATCAACCTCAACTGTGTCTACGCCCTCTACAGCCGCAATAGCTTTCCTTACGGCATTCTGGCAATGGGGACAGTTCATCCCCGTGATGATGTATTCCTGTGTCATGTCTGTATGAGTGTTTGTTTTAGGATTATAGAATCTGCGTATGAGCGAGTATATAAGTAGCCCGCCAAGTATAACCGAGCATATTGTGGAGAAAGTGCTGAACTCATGATGGCACGCCCCATGTATCGCTGCGTCATGACCTACTGCAAACCAATGAGACGGCATAAGATAGTCGATAGCAAGCCCCATTGCCATAGCTCCGACAATAATGGAACCAAGATACACTGACGCCGCCCGGCGTCCCATTTCACGCGATATAAGCGTGAACGAGGCAAAGTTGGCTGCAGGTCCCGCCATAAGAAGCACGAATGCCGTGCCGGGGGAAAGCCCCTTAAGTATCAGCGATAGCGCAATTGGAATTGAACCGGTGGCGCACACGTACATAGGCACAGCCACTATAAGCGCAATTATCATCGACACGATAGGCTTATTGCCGAGAATTGCAAAGAAATCAGCCGGCACATATACAGTGATCAGCGCTGCGATTACCAGTCCTATGGTAAGCCAAAGTCCGATACTTCCCACAAGATCGATAAAGCCATAGCGAAGAGAGGCGATAATCTTTCCGATGAATGTGGAAGGACGTTCCTCTTCAGCGTCCGGGGGCAATGTACAAGCCTCTGATTCCTCAGAATTACGCTCTGTAGTGCCTACTGCCGCTCCAGCGAATACAGCCGTCACAAGTGCCGCCACAGGGCGTAGCACGGCAAACGCCGGACCCAGCAAAGACCATGTCGCCGCTATGGAGTCTACACCCGTCTGCGGAGTAGAGATAAGAAAAGCCGACGACGCAGCCCGCGATGCTCCGTTACGCCGCATGGCGATTGCCGTGGGAAGCACGCCGCAGGAGCACAACGGCAACGGTACCCCTATAAGGGCAGCCTTGATTACAGTGCCAAGCGAATGACCTGAAAGGTGACGGGCAAACGTCTCGCGCGACACAAATGCGTGCAGCAATCCTGCTATCAAGAATCCCAATAAGATGTAAGGAGACATCTCATTGAGCATATACAAAAGGGAGTCAAAAAAATTCATAGTAACGATGATCTGTTAATAATTCAGATGCAAAGTTACTATGATCGACCTTGAAATGCATTACATATTTCTGCCAATCCGTTACACGTCGGGAAGAGGGGTGCGGATTCCTATTTCGCGAAATTGGGTGGGAGTCATGCCCGTAGCTTGCTTGAAGCGGGTGCTCAAATGAGGGACGGACGAGAAACCTGTCACGTAAGCAATTTCGCTCAGTGAAAGCTGGTCATCGAGAAGCAATTCCTTTATCCTCTCAATTCGCAATGCAGTGAAATAATTCTCGATAGTCCTCCCCTCCAAAGAGGCGAAAATTCTTGAGAGATTGCGAAAAGACATGTGCAAAAAGTCTTGAAGGATATTTGCAATATCAGCCCTCACGCCATCACCATCGCGAGACAGCTCCACAAGCTTTGCCTTGATTTCAGCTACAATCGCTTCTTCTCGCGAGCGAATCACTTCAAATTCCTCTTTCCGTAACTCCATGTCGAGTCGGTCGATGACCTCCTCGGGGGGATTACCCTCCACCGTAATGGAACCTAACCCGA
This sequence comes from uncultured Porphyromonadaceae bacterium, assembly GCA_947174515.1. Classification (GTDB taxonomy): domain Bacteria; phylum Bacteroidota; class Bacteroidia; order Bacteroidales; family Muribaculaceae; genus Lepagella. The sequence goes on along the minus strand of CAMWJD010000188.1, from coordinate 1,439 downwards.
CTCCGAGCAGGTTCAGTTCGGGAATCCGGGAAGTGACCTCAGCCACCTTCGCCACACAATGGCGACAAACCATATTCTTGATTCTAATTTTCATTTGAGTTTCACAGTCTCAATTCAGGAGTTTTAATATGAGGAGAATGGAAGCCATCCTTGGACAAACTGGCAAATAAAAACACAAGTAGAAATGACTTCTCTCCTGATATTCCTAACTATATAACAATTTTTGAGCCCATCTCAAAAAAAATTTATAACTTTGCATAATAATTCACGTAATCATGGAGAATACAGAAAAAAGCGGTGTATTAACACGTAAGTATTATTTATCGGCTGCCGAATGTAATGCTCAGCAGGAGATGTCGATCCCACAGCTGATCCAGAAACTTATCGATGTGGCAACAGAACATGCCAACCATCTCGGCATCGGCAACCCTGATATGCCTAATCCTGATATGGGATGGGTACTATCACGCCTGACTATAGAAATGAACCGCTACCCTCATGAAAATACCGATTACTGTATCACCACATGGGTAGAAGACTGGAACCGACATTTCTCACGCCGCGCATTCTCCATATCTGACGCCGATGGGAATATCATGGGATATGCACGCTCAATCTGGATGGTGCTCAATATTTCAGACCGCAGCAACGCCGGGCTCTCCGAACTCAACTTCAAGCCGGAATGGATCTCGAATATGGAATGTCCAATTCCAATGCAAGAGAAACATGTACGTATCGAACCTGATGGTCACGAACCGATCTACCGATTCAAATATTGTGATATCGACTTCTACCGCCACGTCAACACTGTCCGCTACGTAGTGCTTCTACTAAATCAATTCTCAATGCAGGCATATGACGACAATATCGTCAGCCGTCTGGAGCTCTCTTTCCTACACGAAGCATCCTACGGCATGGAAGTGCGTGTCATGAAACAAATGGCAGACACAGACCGCCAGCTCTACCGCCTATATCTCGAAAGCGCTGATGGCAGCCGTCCCATCCTCTACTCCCGACTCCGCTTCGCTCCCCGCCATAAGTCATAAGATAGGATACCGGGCGGAATCCATCGGCTCCTGCCTCATAGGCTTACACTGACAGGCAAAGGGGAGGCGAACTCCCCATGCAACCAGTCATAAGCCCATTTCAGGACTATGATTGATATTGCGGCCAATGCCACGCCGACAATCGCCATCAATAGCGCCTGCTTTCTGTATCCTGCCTTATACATCCAGAAAGCAAAGTACAGCACCACTGCCAGCAAAATAGAGATGATTATGTATTTTATAAAGAAATACGAGAAGGGCAACCAATTCGTCACATAAAGCGCTACAACGCCACAAGACACTAACGCGTACATTACCTTACGATAAGGCATGTGGATTGATGAAATAATATCACGAAGTTTCATAAGTATTTTGTATTAAGTAGCTCACAGA
>CAMWJD010000187.1 GCA_947174515.1 uncultured Porphyromonadaceae bacterium | reverse complement strand
TGCGGTTGCAAAATTACTCATAATCTGCAACCTGACAAAATTTTTCGGCTAAAAATTTGAATCTTTTCTTTTTTTCAGTCGTCTACAACCTCCTTTCGCATGAAAATCAAAATTATTTTAATGAAATTTAAATCTTAATGGTTTGGGACGCAAAATTAATAAATATTTATGATTCCACCAAATCTATTTCTTCTTTCCGCCCAAAACGGTATCGATCACCATTTTCCCTAATTTACGTTCCAGTCCCGATCGGGTAGTGGGGATTCCGGTAGCCTTTGTGAAATCCCTCTTCACTTTGCTGACGCCAAGTGCCCGCTTCCATGAAAAACTGAGTCCCGGAATTTTCATATCATTTATTTATTGTCAAAAAGCAGTCTGGTGGATTCAAGAATGGGGAGATTGGATTCAGTAGGCACGTAGATCACGGTCTTGTTGTTGAGGTCAGACTGCTGGCGAACCCAGAGGTATTGAATATAGGTGGGTGTAATACTGCCGTTTTCAATGCGTATTGCCTCGGCAGCTCCCTTCGCACGTTCGATTTCAGCCTGAGCATTGAGTTTCTCAGCTTCAAGATTGGCCTTTGCCTCTTCAATCTTAATCTTGCGGTTTTGCTCAGCCTTGGCAAATTCCGCCTTCCCTTCCATCTCCTGGCTCCAAACGTTATACCATGGCCGGATAAAAGCCATAGCCACTATTATCACTACGATTCCTGCCACCCCCCAAAGCGCTTTCCTGATAAGCGCGGGTGTGATTTGATTGCTGTTGTTTGAATACATATTTATATAAGAATTATGGGTTAATTGATCATATTGCCGTTCTCAATAAGGAGAAACGGAAGTGTATCCTTGTCGTCTATATGCCTGAGCATGGCTTCCACCACCCAGACGTCATCACTGCTGCTATGCTGCTTGAGGATTTCCATCGCTTCTTCAAACCTTCCGGTTTCCCTCAGAAGTTCTGCATGGAAAAGATCGTAGTCTGCTGAAGTGTCAATACCATCGAGAAGTTCCTTCACGGTTGATTCAAAAACAAGCATCTCCTGCTCGGAAGGTTTGCAAGCCGAAGCGTTGATGGTGCGTCTGAACTCATCGTTGTAAGCCATGAATAGCTGATGGTTTATTATCCATCTTTGCATCTTGGTAAGCGTGAGATGTTGCATCTGTTCCTTCGCTTCCTTAAGTTCGGTGTAATTCAGGGTTCCAAGTTCTCCGAAACTTCTGCACTCAGACAATACGTCATTAGAATGATCCCTTATTGCCTGCTCCATAAAAAAGTATTTTCCACAGTGCGGACATTTCTGTATTGGAGAGACTTCCGGAAGCATTGGATAGTGGCGACGGGTGTCGCTCCATACGGTCCCTCCGAATGTGTTGCCGCTTACGAGGCTCATGAGCTCCTTTTTGCCGCCGCAGAATGGGCAGCCGATGATATTTGCCGGTCCTGGTATCATGATAATTTATGGTTTTGTTTCTTTGTCATATACCATATAGGAGTGCTAAGTAAACACATCATTCAAGAATTTCTATCAACTTCTGGCAATATTCTTTGAATTCGGGATCAGTATCGCTTCCTGCAAGTTCTTTTAATACTTTGACAGCCTTATCCTTTTGCCTTAGTTTCAGATAAGCCTGCACGAGATTCATCCCTGTTTCTTGTGGACTTTCATTTTCGAGATAGTAATCTGTATTTTCAGAATCAATCTTTTCTGAATTAAGAAGATCTGCATCATGTTGTTTTGATATGGAATATTGCCGCTCAAGTTCATGCAGAATGGATCTGACCTCATCCTTTTGCATTGTTGACATGTCTGCTCCTCTTGACGGTGATATATAGCTCTCATTCGCAAGAAGCACACTTTCGCATATCTTGGAGTCCATGCTACGATAGACAGGAATCAGAATAATGAGAAGTATGGCTGCTGCCGACATTATGGCTGTAGCCCATGGAATCCATCTTTTCAGTTTCAAATAGGACATAGGTCGTCTGCTGTAAGATATTGAACTGTCTTCCTCATCCAATTCACATGGAGAATATTCATTGGAGACAATTTTGCGGCTATAATATGGTTTGGAATTGGCTCTCATGTGCGTGTTGCTGAATGTCGCTGATTCTTCGATGAGGTCTTCGTATCCAAGATTATCAAAAATCTCGTCAGCTTCTGTAAGGACCATATTATCAAGTTGAGAATTCCTTAACTCAATATTCGCAGGATCTGTTGCCGTGTCGGATATAAGCGCAAGGAAATCCTCTTCACTCATTTCGCGCAACGCTGCTTCAAACTCGGCGTTGTCTTGCTCTGCTTCGCGGATCAATCCTTTGATTATGAGATTATCGATAGCCTTTTCTAAATCTTTTTCTTTCATGATCCAATCGATTTAATCCAGTATGCCGAGACGGCGGACTGCGTTCAACACTCTTGCCTTGATTTTGTCCTTGCAGCGGTTTCTGATCACGTTGGCGCTTCTTGCATCGCTGTAGTTCATGGAGTCGGCGATCTGCTTCATTGAAAAATCGTCGAAATAATACATCTTCAGTATTTTGTTGCAGGGATCCGGTATATAGCTTAATTCAGCTCCAAGCACAGACTTCAGGTCCGGGTCATCGTAGATCGACTTTTCCGCCTCGCGTTCCTTGGTGTATTCTCTTTCGAACGCTTCGCTGTCGAAATTTTCGTCATCAAAAGAGGGAATCACCCTTTTTCTGGTTGCGAACTTGCAAGCCTGGTTCCAACCTAATTTAAATATGTACGATCTCCAGCTCTTCACGCCGTCGGTTTTCCCTCTTTTCATATTGTCGCGCACGTCGATCCATACGTTGACATAAATATCCATTATGTCATCATAGTCTATCTTGAAGCTTTTCCGTAAGAAGTTGATGAAGGGTTGCTTCATCTCCTCGAAATTACGATGCGCTATCTCGTTGTAATCGCTTGCCATCAGCATGAACTTTTAGAATGCAAATTTAGTCAAATTTTAAAATATTCGCAACTATACAGATGTGTTTTACGTATATGGTTGACCCTGTTTTCGGTATGATGATCGAAAACAGGGTGTTGATACTTGAATTTAGATAATGTTCTTTTTAGTCGAAATAACCGGAGGAAAGCTCATCCATATTCATAAATGAGCCTAATTTACAGAAAAATTTTTTGCGTGCTTTACATTCTTTTGCAAACATTGCTTTTGTAGAACTTTCGTTGGCATCGAAAGCCATACTGTTGTTGATCGACATCGATTCTGCCACTGCTTCTACATCCTGGTTCGCACCTATGTAGGTGAAAACCCAGCCGGCTTTTCTCATTTCCTCCACGAGGCTTTTGATTGCCTTTCCGTTATATTCGCGAGAGGCGTTCTCGTAGCCGTCAGTGATTGCTGTCACCAATACGACATCATCCTTGGCTACACTCCGCCTCAGGTCATTTATCGATCTTCCCATCGCGTCATAGAGAGGAGTGCAGCCGTCCGGGCGATACTGCTCCTTGGTGATATCTGCCGCATTATCGGCGGGTACATTGTGATATATTTGATTGTAGTGGTTTGAATCAAAAGCTATCAGCGTTACGAAATGCTCCTGATTGGGATGTTCATTCTGTGCTCCGCGTATTGTCTGGAGAGTCTCGTT
>CAMWJD010000186.1 GCA_947174515.1 uncultured Porphyromonadaceae bacterium | reverse complement strand
TATCATATCATTAATTTTTGCGAGCTACTTAGCAACATAAAGTAATACTATTTTTATGAGCCGGGTCCAAATCTCGGCTCATAATATTTCAGGGTATCGGAGTTGTCAAGGTCAAAGGATTTTTGTATTTTGGAGATAAGGACAAATATTTGAATTATACTATTTTTTTTACTAATTTTGTATTCAATTTCCTAATAGACTAATTCAAATGGGAAAATCCCAACTTAGACATAAATCAGCCCCCTTATCACGACGCAATGCGAGAATCAAAAAATGGATTTTATGCATCGCGGGATCAGGTGTGCTGACAGTGCTAATTTTGTTAGGATTAAAACTCGGTGATAAACCAATAAACAACACAATACCACAAAAACCAAATACAGTCAAAACTCTATCTTCTATAAAAAGATACGGGCCAAGTCACGGCACTCTGAATGGCCACGAATGGGTTGACTTAGGCCTTCCAAGCGGAACAAAATGGGCCACGAAAAACGTCGGAGCAAACAAACCGGAAGAATTTGGCGACCTTTACTCATGGGGAGAAACTTCCACGAAAACCTCATACACCGACACTAACTGCATCACCTACCGGAAAGACTTCGCGACACTCCTTAAAGAAAAGATTGTAGATGCTGATGCAAACCTGACAAAAGACTATGATGCCGCCTCGGCAAATTGGGGATCTACATGGCGCATTCCCACTGATGAGGAATTCAAGGAACTTATGGATCTATGCAAATGGGAATTCACTGAACTTAATGGCATCAGCGGCTATTTAGTAACCGGCCCCAACAAAGAATCCATATTCATAGTAGCGGCCGGATATGGGATTGGAGAAACAATAGTCGACAACGAAGACCTCGGCGACTATTGGACCTCGACCTCCGCAAAAGACCTTAACAGGGTCTCCTACAGTCTCGGTTTCAGTCCCAAATCTTACGGACGACGTTGCTATGCACGCTACCGCGGACGTTCAATACGCCCTATCACCCGATGAACATCACCATGCAGTGAGCCTGACGAGGAGTCAAAATATTCGGATATATTGAATAAATTTGCATACTAAGACCCGAATAATATAAATGGGGTAAACAACAACTGCAAATTTACATTGGAAATGAGATCATTAAAAGTAAAATTCCGCCCGTCGAAAGTAGCCGGTCGTGAAGGCACCATCTATTACCAAATCATTCATGAGCGAATATCCCGTCTGTACTTGACCGACTATCACATCTTTCCCAACGAATGGGATGACAAGCGCCACGGCATCATCAGTAACCCTAAAAGAGAGCGTCACGCTTTTTTAAAATCGCTGCATGAGAGGATCCAATGGGATATCAAGCATCTCAACAAAATCCTGCGAAAATTTGACGACGAGGAATCATCTTACTCATGGCATTCAGTCATTGAGGAATTCAACCATATATCATCAAAAAACTCACTATTCAATTTCATGCAAAGCTTAATAGAAAAGTTGAAATATAACGGAAAAGTAAGAACATCAGAGACTTATAAAGCAGCCCTTAACAGTTTCAAAAAATTTCGTAAAGATGAAGACATAATGCTTGACAGTCTCAATTCTGAAATAATGGAGGCATACGAAGCATGGCACCATCAAAGAGGGGTATCGCCCAACACCATATCTTTTTATACACGTATACTTAGGGCAGTATATAACCGTGCTGTAGAAGAGGAACTCACTGAGAATCGTCGCCCGTTTCGTCATGTATACACCGGTGTTGGCAAAACGGTGAAACGGGCACTGCCTCTTCCAATCATAAGGAAAATCAAAGATCTCGACCTTTCATTCATACCTGAACTTGAATACGCAAGAGATATGTTCATGATGAGCTTTATGCTACGTGGAATGAGTTTCATCGATATGGCCTATCTGCGCAAGACAGATCTTACCAATGGGTATTTGACATACCGCAGACGCAAAACAGGACAGCAACTGACCATTGAATGGACAAAGGAAATGCAGATTTTACTCGACAAATATCACGAGAACAACAGTGATTATCTGCTCCCCATAATCCGGAATAAGGGCATCAATGAGCGCAGTGCATATCGGAACGCAGGATACAACATCAACCACAATCTGAAGCGAGTTGCCAATAAAATAGGTATAAGCATACCTCTGACCTTATACGTTGCCCGTCACTCCTGGGCATCAATAGCCAAATCCGAAGGGATCCCCTTGAGCATCATCAGCGAAGGTCTCGGCCACGAAAAGGAATCCACCACCCGCATTTATCTTTCCACACTTGACACTACCCTCATCGACCGCGCCAACAGCAAAATACTGGGATTGCTATAGCAAACATGCAAAATACATGATATTGCCGGAAAGCCATGAACAGCTTCGTGCTTCCGCACTCACACATTTTTGCATCAAAGATCGGAAAAGGATATGATCAGGTGTAGAGGTGGTGCGATCGTATGTAGGAGCGGACAGATGGATTAAGTGAGTCCTCAAGACTGGTATCAGATTTCAATGGGGATGATTTTATCATTTGGCGGATTTGGGTGGATGAGACCGGCATTTGAGGGGCGGCGGAGAGAATTTTGAATCTTGAATTTTGACTTGCCTTAGCTTGGGCGGAGCCAATTTTGAATTTTGGAGATTCTATGGATTGACCGGGACGAGGATAGACAATGACACCGAATTGGGAAAGTATTTCCCCAGGATTGCGCCAGCGGTCGAAGGATGCCCAGTTGTCTCCTCCTATGATCAGACTAAAATCAATGCCGGGGTAGGTTTTATGAAGTTCCGTGAGAGTTTTGTAAGTATATGATGGAATGGGGAGATGAAATTCAAAGTCACTGACGCGAATGTAGGGTATGCCATCGACTGCGAGACGCGCCATCTCGAGGCGCTGCTCATCGGTGGCGATATACCCTTGGGGCTTCAATGGATTGAGGGGAGAGACCATCAGCCAGACTTCGTCAATGTCGGTGTGTTCAATGACATATTTTGCGAGATTTACGTGACCTTCGTGAATTGGGTCGAAGGAGCCACCGAAGATACCGACTTTCATTTTTTCTTTTTTACAGAGAATCCGAAGTGTCCGATGAGATCGCCGAGGGAAAAATATTGGCCGTGGCTATAGACGAGCATACCGGCTTTCTCAAGTTCAAGTTTGCCGGTATCCTGATTGACCAAGCGAGAATCAGCACGCACGTTGAGAACGTCGGCAATGAACATGTCGTGACTTCCGAGATGAGTGACACTTTTTACGCGACATTCGATACTGAGCGGGGATTCTTCAATAGTGGGAGATTTTACCATCTCTCCGCTTAGTGAATGCAGTCCGGTCTCATTCCACTTGTCGAAGTCACGACCGGATCTGACTCCGGCCCAGTCAGTGGCACGAGCCATATCCGCGGTAGTCAGATTGATGGTGAATTCCATATTCTTCATAATGAGCGCGTGGGAATAGCGCTCCGGGCGGACCGATATATAACACATAGCGGGGTCGGAACATATAGTTCCGACCCACGCTACTGTTATCATATTCCACTCTTCCGGAGAGGCGCCACATGTGACGAGTACTGCCGGAAGGGGGTAGATCATTGTCCCTGGTCTCCAGGAAAGCTTCATATTAAATATTAAATATTAGA
>CAMWJD010000185.1 GCA_947174515.1 uncultured Porphyromonadaceae bacterium | reverse complement strand
TGAAATCTGCCAGAATTCCAAACAGTCAAGAGACAAGCGCTTCGTAAACGCTCTTATGTATCTCCGGGACATCAGGAATCCCTGACATCCCGGACACAAAGTTACAAATATTATTCCGTTCTCGCAAATAAAAATCACATCATGGCATTCGCCATCTTTGTGGCTATCTTGTTAAGGCGTGTTGCCTGTGCGGCCGACAGATTGCTTCCTGCATTCTCAAGCTTCTTCTGAAGTGATTGTGCCGACTCAAGAAGAGAAGCGTACTCTGTCATGGCACTCATATCGCCGGCTTGCGCTTTCTTGGCAAGAGCCACCGCCTTGTCGCAATATTTCTCATATTCATCAAGGATGCTGTCCCAGTCTTCACCACCAACTGAGGCTGCCTCAAGTTCATCAGTTTCAACCTCTACTTCTTCTTCAACTGCAGATGAAGAACTTCCGGGAGTGCTACCGGTATATTCCACAAACTTAGCACTGCTATATGAAGGTTTCAGAACGATATACTTACCTTTCTCCCTTATCATTTCCCACATAGCATTTGCCTTGCCATCCCAATTCTTCTTTGAACCGGATTCATTCATCACAGCACGGTGGTCGCCTGCCGGAAGATAATTATGATAATCGCTGAAATCATAGTCAGACATGTCGTCAATAGTGTAGTCGGCGAAATCTGTGATCTCGTTCAGATCCTTATCAAGAATCACTACATCAAAGCGAAAGCTATAATCGGATGCTACCGCCGGATTCACCTTTACCTGAATAGTTGAAGACAACTTGACATACTGCTCTCCGTCATCCTCAAACTCACTCTTAGAGATAGTGACATCTTTGTTTTCGATAGTAATATAGTTGCCAAGATCGCCAAGTTCCGGCTTAACTTCGAGTTTCACACTATTCGGATCGTTGTTTCCTCCGCATGATGCCATACCGACGACCATCAGGAACGCAAGCACCGCTCCGCCGATCTTCCACGCAGGAACGAGTCCTGCAATTCTTTCTTTCTTCATGATGATACTGTTTTTAGAGTTATGAAATATTTTCGCCTGCAAAGTTAATACTTGATGCTCAACAATAAAAATTCCATTTTAGTCCATTTTTCAGTCCATGCATATCATGATTATGGGAATCCAAATTATTTTCACTAATTTTGAATCCGCAAAATCACTTGTCTCTCCCCGATGAAAATGATGAAAGCAATGAAAGCGACTAAAATCAGACATACGATAGAATCAGAACACCTTGCCAGGCTCCGAAAGGAAGTCGAAGATCGTCTCAGCTTCCCGTTGAACGGACCTGACGATTTTTCACGGCTCTCCGACTTATTGAAAGAAGAAGGTTGCGGCACTGTGAGCGCCACAACCCTCAAACGAATATGGGGATATATCTCCGATATTGGTGCCAATTATCGTCCGAACGCATACACTGTCACTGCGCTATGCAATCTTGTCGGATTCAAGAATATTGAGGAATTCTGCGCTTCCGAATCTTACATCCAGTCGCGCGGCTACACGGGGAAATATGTGGAAAGCCAGACTCTTCCACTCGGAACTGAAATCGAGCTGCGCTGGCAACCAAACCGCTTCTGTGTGCTTCGACACGAAAAGCCTTCACTATTTAAAGTGATCCGAGTAGAAAATTCCACGACCCTTCGTGAAGGTGATATAGTGGAATGTGGTTGTTTTACACAGCATGCCCCCGTATATTTCCCCCGGGTCTTCCGCGATGGAGCTAACCCCACGACAGCAATGGCCGGCAGCGCATCCGGCATCACGTTCAAGATCATTACCACAGAAACCCCTGAAACCTCAAACCTGACCTCCGAAACCTGACCTCTCACTCCAACTTCCTTCCATCCAATTTCTCCACAGCCAATTTTGCATTGTCAAACATTAAATTGCCCAAGCGCGTCATCTCGTCATAGGGGCATCCTGCCTCTGAAAGCTCATATATCATTCTGTTCATGATGTCAGGAGCTATTATGGCGCGTGCATTTACGATTGAGTCGATATACAATCCTGTTTCAGCATTAAATCCACATCCCAACCGGTTGATCTCCCGATAGAGCTTGTTCATATGTTTGTCAAAGATCTTCTCATATTTCCGTTCTTCATCTATATTTTCATGATCTGAGACTTTTTCTTCAGTCTTTCCGGACACTTCCGGCCGTTCTTTCCGCACAGCAGATTTTTCCGTCTTGCCATCTTCTTGATTAGACTCTATATCGGTCTCTACGATAGTAGAATCCCGATCCTCGACATTATTCTCTATGCTCTCCGGGGCATCAATGTGTTTCGAGTCTTGCGTTGATGAATGTCGCAAACCAATAATCCCCACCGTGATGATAACCGCCACCAAGATGCACACCAAGACAATGCTCTTTAGTGATATGCTGTTCTTCTCCGCGTTGCCGAGCCATTCAGCAACTTTCGCCATCGTGATTCTCTTGTCCGGTTCAGTCTGCAGGCAGCGGGCACGCAGTTTCTTGAAACGCGACTCAGGCAAAAGCATATCCAATAATTTCCCAAAGGAATATACGTCTGTCCGCGAATCCCCCACATATGGCATCTGTTGCTCAGGGGCTCCGAAACTTTCAGTACCAAGCGACTGCTTATAGATCACTGAATCCTCGCTGTCGCCAAGACCGATGTCAATAATCTTCGCATCGTTGCGGCGCGTGATCAGAATATTGTCAGGCTTAAGGTCGCGATGTGATAATCCTAAAGAATGTATATAGGCAAGCGCATCCGCGATCTGTCGGGCAATAGATAAGCGGATCTTCAGAGGTTGTTGATTCTTAAGAAACTCTTCAAGCGTCAGGCCATCCACATATTCCATCAATATCACCGGCCCTGCCACAGGATGATTCTCATATCCATAGACTCCGGCAACTCCCGGATGACTGATTCTCAACCCAAGGGAATATTCCTTGCGCAGACGGGCAACCTCTTCGGGATGAGAACGCAATTCTTCAGGCAGTCCCTTCAAAATGAACCGTCTGCCTTCCCTAACGGTCAGCCAAACCACATTTCGTGTGCCACGCTTATACAGATCCGGACCCTCCGCGGTAATTGCGCCTTCCGCAGGCCCGGCGATCGAATTTGGTATCATATGAGGAATTTGCTTGTCAGTAGTGATTCTTGTTATCCTCCCGAAGATCCGGGAAGACGCTCGGTGAGGAATCTTGTCGATTTCACACCGCGAATTTAATAAAAATCTTTGAACTTGGCAATCCCGTAGAGTCTCAAGCAAAGGCGCAGAGCCTAATCCAAAAGTTTTTCCAGACGTCTGCTTTCTGAATTTCAAAATTTATGCTTAAATTTGCGTATGGAAAAGACAGTAGAAAACGAGATAATAATATATCAGGGGCAGGATGGAGAGACTCATATTGATGTGAAGTTCTCTGACCAGACTGTGTGGCTCTCTCAGCAGCAAATGGCGGAACTATATCAGACTTCGCGAAGCAATGTAGTAGAGCACATTAAGCATATATATGAGGAGGAAGAATTGGATGCAGACTCAACCTGTCGGAATTTCCGACAGGTTCGTCAAGAGGGCTCTCGACAGGTGACACGAGAGATTCCCTTCTATAACCTCGACATGATAATATCATTGGGATATAGAATCCGCTCGAAAATCGCCACGCATTTCCGTCGCTGGGC
>CAMWJD010000184.1 GCA_947174515.1 uncultured Porphyromonadaceae bacterium | reverse complement strand
GCCGGACTCAGCATAGCACAAAGCAATGTGGAAATTAAGAAAATCTTTTTCATAATGTAATAAAAAACAAGTCATAAATTGCGTTTTGCAAAATTAAACAAAATTTTACAATTACCCCCCCCATTTTGTTAAAATATGTTAACAGTTTTTCTTTTTTTCATAAAAAATCACTCACGGCAGATCGTGATATACCTGATTTAATCAGAATAATAAAAGTCAGAGTTCCCGATTCGTATCGGAAACTCTGATATATATATATGGTCTTATGGATACCGGCTCAGTCCTTATATAGAATTGCGGCACTCGCGGGAGCCACTTTTATCGTTCCTTTGAAAGATCCGAGACTTTCCGATAGATCGATCTTTCCGTCAAGGACGGCAGCTTTCCATGTCCCTTTTGGCAATCTGACAGATCGCGGCTCGTCGCCGCCGTTGAATATCACCTTTATATCTTTCCAGGAATCGCCGTTGGCGTTATCTTTAAGAGTGTAGGAAATGAGATTGGGCGTAGTTGAAGAATCTATGTCGTCAAATTCAAGATGCTTAGCTATCTGCCCGGCAGTAGTCATTCGGAATGCAGGGTGATTTTTTCTCAAGGCGATAAGGCCGATGTAATAGTCAAGAAGATCACGGTTGGCAGATTTGAGATGCCAGTCGATGGCATTGACAGAATCAGGACTGTTGTATGAATTGTGCACTCCCTTTTTGTCGCGGAATATTTCTTCGCCGGCAAACATGAAAGGAGTCCCTTGCGAAGTGAACACAATGGTCTGTGCCAGCTTGGCGGCTCTCTTCCTTTGTTCGTCAGATGCATCGGGCAGTGACTTGCGCAGTTTGTCGGTCAAAGTCAGGTCGTCGTGGCAGCTGACGTAGTTGACTATCATTTCAGGAGATTCCGCATAAGGGAATTTGGAATTGTTCCCTTTTGAATAGTCCACCTGCGGGTGAGCGGTGGCGGCTACGATGCCGATCTTCACGGTTTCTTCATTACCCGGTTTTCCTGTGGCGAATCCGCGGTCTTCGGCATTGGAATAGTGCCCCTTCACGGCGTCGCGCAGATCATCTGAAAAGACAGCTATATCGGTCATTTTCGACACATTCTCCTTCAGGGCGCGTCTCTCGGCCGGGAGCGGGGAGTCGCCGGCAGTCCATCCTTCTCCGTAGACAAAAATCGAGGGATTTATCTTCTTCAGTTCCTCAGCCACCTGATTCATTGTCTCTATATCGTGGATTGCCATGAGGTCGAAACGGAATCCATCGATATGATACTCATCGGCCCAGTACTTTACGGAGTTGATGATGAAATCGCGCATCTGCTGAAGATCGGAGGCTGTCTCGTTGCCGCATCCGGAAGCATCTGAATATCTGCCGTCGTCAAGATGGCGGTGATAATATCCGGGCGACGTAAGCTCGAAGTTTGAACCGTCGTTTTCCGCCGTATGGTTGTAGACCACATCCATGATCACGCCTATTCCCGCATCGTGAAGCGCCTTTACCATCTCTTTCATTTCCCTCACTCTTGTCGACGGGTCGGAGGGATTGGTAGAGTAACTTCCTTCAGGGGCATTATAGTTTTGCGGATCATATCCCCAGTTGTAGGTGTTGCTCTGGAGGTTGGTCTCATCGACTGAATTATAGTCATAGCTCGGCAAAATATGCACGTGGGTCACTCCTAATTCCTTAAGATGATCGATTCCGGTCTTTTCTCCATCTGGCGACGTGGTGCCCGGCTCGGTCAGAGCTAAGAATTTACCTTTATTGGCGATTCCGGATGAGGGCGACATCGAGAAGTCGCGGTGGTGCATCTCATACACTATCACATCAGTGAAATTATCCACCTTCGGACCCTTGTCGGCATCCCAGCCGTCAGGATCGGTGGTGGAAAAGTCGATGATGGCAGCCCGTTTGCCGTTGGCACCGACAGCTTTCGCCCATACCCCCGGAGTCTCAGAAAGCCATTTTCCGTCTTGTTTCACTTGGAATGTGTAATATTTCCCATAGAGAGGTTTGTCAACTCCGGCGGTCCATGTTCCGTTTTCCGGATGGAAATTCATCGGAATGTTCATATATGGCTTCCCGTTTAGTCCGGTGTCGTAGAGGCGAAGCGTCACTTCCTGAGCCTTGGGGCTCCAAAGGCGGAAATGAGTCCCGGTGCTATCGACCGAAAGTTCGAGGTCATCGCCGTTGTAAGTGGGATAGCTTGCGAATCGTTCATCATATTTGCTTCGCGCGGAAGCAGTCTGAGTCTGAACACCAATGCCTGTCATGACCAGAGCAGCGGTAAGTAATGTCATGGTTTTCCTCATATCATAAATAATTTCTCAATTCTCAATTCTCAATTAAAAAAGATTCTAAATTCTCAATTAAAAAAGATATAAAGTTCTAAATTCTAAATTCTAAATTAGAAAAAATTCTAAATTCTCAATTCTCAATTCTCAATTAGAAATTAAAATCCTTTCCTATATTTATCGGCATCTCCTGCCTCCACTTCCTCAAGAATATTGAGATAAGATGCATATCGTGACTCCGCAATCAGATGATTGGCGACCGCCTCTTTCACAGCGCAGCCGGGCTCTCCGGTGTGGCGGCAGTCGCTGTATTTACATTCTCTTGAAGCTTTGAAAATTTCGGGGAAGAAATGTCCTGTGTCTTCGGTAGTGAAGTCGATTGTGCCGAAACTTCTTACTCCCGGAATGTCAATAATGTCACCGCCATAGGGTAGCTGGAGCATCTCGGAAAAAGTAGTGGTATGGGTGCCTGTATGGTAAAGTTCCGAAATTTCACCGGTGCGAAGGTTCAGGCCCGGAATAAGGGCGTTGATGAGCGATGACTTGCCGACGCCGCTGTTGCCGGCGAGCAGTGAAATATTCCCGGCAGTCTCAAGGCGAAGGTTTTCAAGTCCGGATCCTGTTGCCGCTGACACTATCAGGGTCTTGTAGCCGATGCTTTCATAAAGATATTTCATAGCCTCGCCCAGTTCACGGTCGTCATCGTCCCACATGTCGCTTTTATTAAGAATCAGGCCCGCCGGTATCCGATAAGCCTCGGCGGTGGCCAGAAACCTGTCTATGAACGTAAGCGGGACCTCCGGATCTTTCAGAGTCACCACGAGAAGAGCCTTGTCGATATTAGCGGCAAGAATATGCGATTCTTTTGATAGATTCGATGCCCTGCGGATTATATAATTTTGCCGTGGCAATATTTCGGTGATATACCGGATGTCGTCGGTGGCGCGCACGACCTTCACATGGTCGCCTAACGCCACCGGATTGGTGGTGCGTATCCCTTTTATGCGGAAATTGCCCTTGACCCTGCAACTCACGATAGTCCCGTCTTCGAGCCTCACATCATAAGCGCTTCCGGTATTCTTAACCACGAGGCCTTCCCGCGACTCTGCCGTAAGCGTCACTTTCTGTCGTTTCTCTTTCTTTGCCATACACCTTTATAACAAAAAAACGCGCATAAGTAGCTTACAAAAATAAAGGATATATGTAATTCAGACTAATTTTTGCCCTCCGGCAATGTCTTTTGAGTCTTAAGATAAAAAATCGGGCGGAAAAGAGATTCCGTCCGATTTTTATTAAGAATGCTCCGACCTATTATTTGTCTTTCTTTACGAAGCGTTCTTTGATGCGGGCCTTCTTGCCGGTGAGGTTGCGCAGATAGTAGAGTTTTGCACG
>CAMWJD010000183.1 GCA_947174515.1 uncultured Porphyromonadaceae bacterium | reverse complement strand
GTGACATGGAAATCTTCTGATGAATCTGTCGTCACTGTATCCGCTACCGGCGAAGTGACTCCGGTAGGCGAGGGTACTGCCACTGTCACCGCTACCACCGCCAACGACAAGGTTGCGACTTGCGTCGTTACAGTATCTTCTGATAATGTCGATGTTGAAAAGATTACTCTCGATAAGAATGTTCTTGACCTTGCGGCCGGTCAGACTGCGACTCTGACTGCCACTGTCACTCCTGATAATGCCACAGACCCGACTGTAGAGTGGACGTCGGAAGATGACGAAATCGCTACTGTATCAGATCAGGGTGTCGTTACCGCTAAAGCTGGCGGCACTACTGTCATTACCGCTACTTCTTCCAACGGTTTGCATGCAACTTGTACTGTCAATGTGATCGTTCCCGCAACTGAAGTGACGCTTGACAAGACAAGCGTCGAACTGCAAGTGAACAAGACTTATACTCTGACCGCTACCGTGCTTCCGGAAGAAGCAACAGATCACAATGTGACCTGGACATCGGAAAACGAGGCTGTTGCGACTGTTGTCGACGGCAAGATCACAGCCAAGGCTCTCGGCGAAACTACTATCACGGCTGCATGCGGCGATGTAAAGGCTACTTGCGCGGTTAAGGTGGTGCCGACTCCGGTAGAGAGCGTCAAGATCAGCCCGGCATCTCTTCATCTTACTGCCGGCGACGAATCTAAGTTGACCGCTACCATCTCTCCTTCGGGCGCAACTGACAAGTCTGTGACATGGACATCATCTGACGAGACTGTCGTGACAGTATCGGCTACCGGTGAAGTGAAAGCTCTGAAAGCCGGGAGCGCGACTATCACCGTTACTTCTTCAAACGGCAAGACTGCCACCTGTCCTGTAGAAGTGGAAGCTTTGGATATCCCCGTAGAGTCCGTGTCTATCAGCAGCGCTACACTGAATTTGACTGAAGGTGAAAAAGCTACTTTGACTGCCATGGTTAATCCGTCTGACGCCACTGACAGCGATCTCGAATGGACATCTTCCAACTCTAAGGTGGTGACTGTTTCCGCAGCCGGAGAAGTAACTGCGATAAAGGCCGGTACTGCCAGGATCACTGTGGCTTCTCACAATGGTAAGAGCGCGTCCTGCACCGTGACGGTAACCGCTAAGACAATTGAAGTGACCGGAATTACTCTCGACGTGACTGAAAAGACTATCGTGGTAGGCGAAACTCTGACTATCAAGGCTACTGTAACTCCTGAAAACGCGACAGACGCTAAAAACGTAGTCTGGACTTCAAGCGATGAAAGCGTAGCGACAGTGAAAGATGGCGTCGTGACAGCAGTTGCTATAGGTAAGGCTACTATTACAGCTGAAGCCGGTGGAAAGACTGCCAAATGTGTTGTGACAGTCGATAAAAAGAGTGCAGTGGAAGCCATCGGCTTCGACAGCAACGCTCCTGTCAAGGTCTACGACCTCAACGGCCGTTACATCTCCGACAAGGTGGAAGGCCTTGCAGAAGGCGTCTACGTGATCCGTCAGGGCGACAACGCCAAGAAAGTGAACATACGATAAGACAAGCCTCCCGGCCCCCTGAAGGGGTGGAGGTTGGATAACTCCAAAAGGGACGCACCCGCCGGTGCGTCACTTTTTTTATTTGGAGGATTGAAAAAAAAATCGTAACTTTGCGATATTATAATGGCTAAAAATGCAATTATGAAAAAATTGTATTTTTAAACAATTGTAATTCAATATATTAAAAATCAAAATTCTGACATCATCAGTCGATATTGAAATTTTATGTATAGAAACACGACATGCGGCGAGTTGCGTCTCGCCGACGCCGGCAAACATGTGGAGATTGCCGGCTGGGTTCAAAAAACCCGAAAGATGGGTGGAATGACATTCGTCGACGTCCGTGACCGATACGGAATCACCCAGGTGGTATTCGACAGCGAAAACAATCCTGAACTGTTTGAGGCCGCCAATAAGCTCGGTCGCGAATACGTGGTGCGCATAAGCGGAAAAGTGGAAGAGCGCACTTCAAAAAACCCCAACATCCCCACCGGCGAGGTGGAGATCATCGCCGACGCCCTTAAGGTGCTCAACAAGAGCAAGACACCTCCCTTCACTATCGAAGACAACACCGACGGAGGCGACGACCTCCGCATGAAATATCGTTATCTCGACCTTCGCCGCCCTTGCGTGAAGAAAAACCTTGAACTCCGCCATCGCATGGCATTCGAGATACGCCGCTATCTCGACTCCAAGGGTTTCCTTGAGATCGAGACACCGATCCTCGTGAAGTCGACCCCCGAAGGGGCACGCGACTTCGTGGTGCCCTCGCGTATGAACCCCGGTGAGTTCTATGCTCTCCCGCAGAGCCCTCAGCTTTTCAAGCAGCTGCTGATGGTGTCGGGCTACGACCGATATTTCCAGATTGCAAAGTGCTTCCGCGATGAAGACCTCCGTGCCGACCGTCAACCCGAATTTACTCAGATCGACTGCGAGATGAGCTTCGTGGAGCAGGAAGACGTGATAGACATGTTCGAGGGACTCGTAAAGCATATTTTCAAGTATGTGAAAGGTATCGACTTCACCGATCCGTTCCCGCGCATGACATGGAACGACGCCATGCGTCTTTATGGCAGCGACAAGCCCGACCTGCGTTTCGGTATGCAGTTTGTCGAACTCACCGACCTTGCAAAAGGACACGGATTCTCTGTGGTGGACGACGCTGAACTCACTGTCGGTATTCTTGCCAAGGGATGTGCTGACTACACCCGCAAGCAGATCGACCAACTCACTGAGTTTGTAAAACGTCCGCAGGTGGGTGCCAAAGGCCTTATGTGGGTGAAATTCGAGGCAGACGGCTCCGTTAAGAGTTCGGTGGGCAAATTCTTTACACCCGAACAACTTCAGGAATGGGGCGCCAGGGCCGGCGCCGAGGCCGGTGATCTGCTGCTCGTGATGAGCGGCGAGGCCATGAAGACACGCAAGCAGCTTTGCGAGCTCCGTCTTGAGATGGGCAACCGTCTGGGTCTTCGCGACAAGAACACCTTCGCCTGCTTATGGGTGGTAGACTTCCCCCTCTTCGAGTGGGATGATGAGACAGGGCGCTACTACGCCATGCACCATCCTTTCACGTCTCCAAATCCGGATGACATTCCGATGCTGAAAACAGACACAGGCAAGGTTCGCGCCACGGCTTACGACATCGTGGTGAATGGCACGGAACTTGGAGGCGGTTCTATTCGTATACACGACTCGGAACTTCAGAATGAGATGTTCGAGCTCCTCGGTTTCACACCGGAGAAGGCTCAGGAACAGTTTGGCTTCCTCATGAGCGCATTCCAATACGGCGCACCCCCTCACGGTGGTCTGGCGCTTGGCTTCGACCGTTTTGTGTCGATCCTGGCAGGCCTTGACAGCATCCGCGACACCATCGCCTTCCCGAAGAACAATTCAGGTCGCGATGTGATGAATGAGTCGCCGTCACCGATAGATCAAGCTCAGCTCGACGAACTCGAACTTGAATTGAAACCCGCGAGTCTTCGGATTTCTAAGTCTAATTAGTCTAATTAGTCTTATTAGTCTAATTAGTCTTATAAGCCTTATAAGCCCTATAAGCCTTATTAGTCCTATTAGTCTTATAAGCCTTATAAGCCCTATAAGCCCTATAAGCCTTCCGAGATCTCAGAGATCTCAGAAAATAATAATTCACAATTCTCAATTAAAAAAAATTCTCAATTCTCAATTCTCAATTCGCTATTAGAAGAGATTATAAATTATAAATTCTAAATTATAAATTAGAA
>CAMWJD010000182.1 GCA_947174515.1 uncultured Porphyromonadaceae bacterium | reverse complement strand
ATACTGCTTCATTAAAGTTTCATAGTTCATCATCTCAAGATGCGCTTGCGCCGCCTGCTCTTTATCAGTAAATTCAGATAAGGCTTCTCTCATTAATGCATCCACCCTTTTGTAGGCCTTCTGAGCATATAAATTGCCCTTGAACCCTTCTCTTTCGCTTGAAGTGCACCACCTCAAATGGCTGTAATCGGATTCGTATCCATATTGCGTAAGATACCAGCATTTCCCAAAGGAGTTACGCAAACCGATGGCGTAGCGAATTTTGGCATTTGCTTTTCTATTAGCTTCTGTATCAGAATTTATCATTCTTTCGAGAGCAAGCATCTCATGTGCAAACCGGAGTTTATAATCATCGGAGTCTGAAATATAATTCTTCTTATCAGACTGGTACTTAAATGGATCGAGTTTGAAATATCCCTCCTTTGCGATATTGGTACGTTTTTGGTAGTCTTTGGAAACCTTTGAAAGCCATTCCACAGCTTTGTCATAGTTCATTTCTCGCAGGTATAATGTTCCCACAATCTCAAAGATATAATCATTGTCGGTATGACTTCTTGAATTTAAGAATCTATCTAATTCAGTTTCAGGCTTAATGATTTTCTGGGCATATCCGGCAGCTTCATCAGCAGAAACGCCATTTATCCATTCAAAGAATTGATTGCTATAATCAAACCAATTATCTTCAACCCAAGTATTTCGGTATTCCTCAATAGGTATTATGATAGTATATGACTCCGGATCTTCTTTATCATTCCATCCGTAATGATATGCCTCAATCCAAGGGGCGAGTTGAGATATCCGGTTTGAAGCATAGTTTGCCAATTGAAGGGCAAGTGTTGAGTTTCCTGCTTTTTCTATTCGAGGACACACTTCCCCTAAAAGCACCTTTCGCGCCACATCCTGCCAATAATAGAACGGCCAGTTCAATTTATTGTCATAGTGCCATTTTTCTTCAGAATTAAGTGTGACGTCACGCTTCATGCTTGCGTCAAGCCATGTTAAATAATCAAGCAGTTGAGCATGATAACGGGCGCTGTTGTTAGCTTCATATGCATTGAAGAGAAAGCGAAAGGCTTTAATAGACTCTTCAATGAAAGGCGTTGACTCTGACTTTTCGGCACGGCTTAGCCATTTTGATGCTTTCTGATTATCTCCGTCAAGGTGATACAGATATGCCAATGCATATTGCCACATACCTTTTTGTTGACAAGAGGAAGATGTTGATGCAATCTTGGCAAATTGTTTCAACTCATCATAAAACGCGTGTTCATCATCAGCCACCAATGAATCACCAACCTGATAAGTCTTGACCTTTACCGGATCATGAAATCCTATTGCTTTCCATTCTGCATAATTATGAACAAAAGATTCCCTGTTTCTAACATACTCCTGTAGCTTCACACTAAGTAAAGGTGAGTTAGGAAACCGATTGAAAATATATTCAAGTTCCTTGATTCTTCGGTCTTTATAAATCGATTCCTCTTCAGAATAATTCCATGAATGCAGGCTGATCAGAGAACCGATATCCTGACTTCTTGTAAACAGTTTGATTGCTTTTTCTTTATCTCCCTTTCGGGTGTAGGCTCCCCCGGCATAGCTTGCAATCATATCTGTGACGATATTTTGTGGCATCTTGCTTACGGATGATTCCCATAAACTGATGCAACTCGAAAAATCCTTCTTTGCAAAATACAGGCGCATCAATTGGAGGGCATAACGCTCTGCATGGCGTTTGCCCGTGTAGTCCCGACCTCTTTTTTGTAGCTGATCCAGTCTTAGATGTTCCTCATCTCTATCGTATGAGTAATACCACGGATCATTCATATAGTCTCGGATTTCTTCTATCTCTTTGGCAATAAGGATATACTCTAAATCATCGGAATGATCAGGAGAGGAAAGCCATTGGGCAAATCGATTGCTTGAAAGTGTGCCTTCTGGCAGCTCCTTCAGGTCTTTCAAACGCGATTCATATATCACATCCTCGATATCTTTCAACGGAATATACCGTGAAGTGAGTTTCTGCCATAAAAGACAGTTCTCATATTTCTCATAGTCTTGAAAGCGGCATCCATCTTGCCACTGACGTTCCAGTTCAGGAGAACAGCTTCTGAAAATATGGAGACGCTTGGGGTCATCAGGATAATACGGACCACAGGCTTCAATTTTTGATGATGCTGTGATTATCGCTATGCTAATTGCGAGAATATATTTTATTGATTTCATTGTCTGAATAATTTGAAAGTTGAGATTCATCGAGATGATATAATATGTTGCTGTGAGGTTTATCGCCCAATTGCTGTTCAATCAGTTTTTTCACCTCAAGTATTTCTTTTGCAGTCGGACGTTCTACCCTTATGCGATATTTTTCATATACATTATCTTCATACTTATTGTCAGGAGAAAAGTTAATATCAGCGGTTGCTTCATATGTGTTTTTATTCACTTTCGTAAGCTGTGGATAAGATGAGAAATCTGTGCGGCGCATGATTCGGAAAAAATAATATTTATCCTTTCCCGGTTGAAAGACTAAACTCCAGCCATACGCAGGGTAAGCTACATCAAGTGGAAGCGGATAATCTGATAGTCTGTTATCTCGCAGATATGGCGCTATGTCTTTTCGTGAGAAGATTGAATTGTCGGTTGTCATCTCCATAAGGTTTCCGGTGTTATAGACCATTAATACTCCTTTATCGACGGGTGGAGGCGACTGTGTCAGCTGGTGCAATCGGATAGTGCTGCTCAGACTTTGTGTAGAATCTAAGAGTTGCTTGATTTCATCACACAGCTTGTAAAAATATTTCTGCGTGTGTTTAGTCCAGTCACAATCAAGCTGCAATTCCTTGAATTGAATTCCGTTTCGACGACACATTGCATTGATTCGTTTGAGAATTTTTTCAGCGTAAACATCTTCTTTGAGCTGCATCGCCTCCATGGCAGATGTCGTGATGTAAATGGTCGGCACGATATTGACACCTGAAGGCACCGAGTCTTTGAATTGTATCGTTGCTTCCGGAATGATCCTATCACCATTTTGGGATCTCCATTCGTTATCAACATCAAAAAACTTTATATAAAGTTTCTTGACATTATGTTTCTTTAAAAACTCCTTTTCATACTCATTAAGCGAAAAAACAGTCCGCCAGTAATAAATGCCGTTTCCTGCTTGTTCTGCTTTTGGTGAGTTATCATTACAGGAACAAAAAATGTATAGAGATATCAAGATAGCTGATAATTTATATAGATATTTCATTGTGGTATAATTATAAATTCCCGGTTTTATTTAAGTTTCGTATATGCAAAATATACCAATAGCTCCCCTACTCCCATTTCTGCTGTCTTCTCAAGAAGCTCGGTTAATTTGCTGACAAATTTACTTATAATCTTGGATGCTTAAAAATATTTAAAAGGCCGTTGTATGAAATGCACGAAATGATGTATGAAATCTATTTTGAGTTATTGTGTTTGTCTCTGAAATTTAGTAATTTTGCAGTCTGATTGTGTAATAAATCGCGTATGAAAAGACGACTCGTTTTCACCTCTTCTACGGAACTTCTCCGTGTGCCTCCCGATTCTGTAGTCTGTGTGATGGCAGACGGCAACTATTCCGCCTTGATGATGGCGGATGGGGAAAGGCATACTCTTACGTTGCAGCTCGGACAGATCGAACGCATGATTGCCGGAATGCTTGAGGTGGCTGACAACCGTTTCATACGGATAGGCAAAAGCCTGATTGTAAACCGTGATTTCATTGCCTTCATCAATCCGCAGCGACAAAAGATGGTGTTGTCAGACTGCCGGAC
>CAMWJD010000181.1 GCA_947174515.1 uncultured Porphyromonadaceae bacterium | reverse complement strand
GAGCATTGCCGTCATCAAGATTATGACGACCCCAATTTATATATCCTTGCACTCCCCCGTCGCATTTATCATATATATTCTTGACATACAGTCCTCCTGTACCTCTGAAAATATCAGTCCACATATTCTCCAAGGGATCCTGAAGTGTTCCCGGATTGTTGGCATGGCTTTGGGTCATATCGAGCATACCGGCTACATTCCAGTGATTTGAAGCAGCATATTTAAGCTGAGCAAATTCGTTGGCAAGCCAAAAGGCACTTCCTGCCCGGTTGCCGTTGCTTCTGTCGAGCTGGCCGGAAAGTGTGGCTGAGAATTTTCCTTTCTTATAACCAGAGGAAAGTGCGAATTTCTGTGTGCTGAAGGAGCCGAACATTGCACGGGCACGTCCCGTAAGTCCATCTTTCTTTTGGGTTTGGGTGACAAGATTGATCGAGCCCCCCATGGCGTTCGAGCCGTAGAGCAGTGATGATGGACCTTTCACTACCTCTACCCTTTCGACTCCGTTCGCGACATATGTGTCTGCAAGACTGTGACCGAAAACACCGGCCCACTGAGGCTGTCCGTCGATCATAAACAGAACCTTGTTGCCCTGTCCTACGCCACGAATGTTGACTTCCCCTGCGCTACCTCCGGAAACTCCATATCCGGCAAAACCACGTTCTGTGACAAACAGACCGGGAACTTTATTGACGAGTATCGGAAGCAGAGAGCTCTCCCCTGATTTCTCAATTTCAGCGGCATCTACCTGAGTGACATTAAGTGGAATCAAATCTACATCTGTCTTGAGAGGAGCAGTGACTACAACCTCATGAAGACTTACAGTGTCACGTCTGATTTCAGACGCATTCATAGCTCCTGTAGTCACCACAATAGGAAGAAAATACAGTATTTTATTCTTCATTATCAAGTGTTATTATGGTTAGATTTTATTTTGGATGCAAAATTAATAAAGATTTTTGATAATTCAGCAAATTTTAGTTAATTTTGTAACACAATTCACAAAATAATCACTTAATCCAAGATGAATCAATCTGAAATAGATTTCTTCGATGCCCTTGCTCCGTCATGGGATGAGAATGAAATCCGATCTACTCCCGAGAGAGTGAAACATATACTTAGCAAACTGACAATCTCAAAGGGCATGGATGTGCTTGACCTTGGCACCGGAACCGGAGTTTTAGTGCCTTATCTGAGTAAGATAGTAGGGCCGGAAGGACATGTGACTGCTATTGACCTATCTGAAGGTATGCTTTCAATCGCCCGCAAGAAATATGGACACCTTGAAAATGTGGAGTTTCTGAAATTAGATTTTGAGGAAGAACTAATTCCGGGGAAATATGATGTCGCATTGCTTTACTCAGTCTATCCTCATCTTCATGCGCCTGCGGATACAATAGAATGGCTATTTAAAATGAACATGAAACCGGATGGAATAATTGTGATTGCATTTCCTTCTGACGAGGAATTCATCAACAATATTCATCATGAAAGAAAAGCCGAACATGACCATCTGCCTCCGGCACACACGCTTGCCGAGATGATATGTCACTGGGGATTCAAGGCTACAGTGCTTGCCGCAACCCCTGACGAATATATTGTCGAAGTCATAAGTCGATGAAAAAGGGCGCACAAACAGTGCGTCCCTATAAATTTATATTGTCAGTATTGGATGCCGTTTTTCAGGAGGAGTTCCTTTAGGCGTAGGTTTTCCTCCCGCAGGGCGTCGACTTCGTCGCGCAGATCGTCGACGCGCTCCGAAAGACGATCGTTGCGTTTTGTAAGGAATTCGATTCTTTCAACCACGTCAGTATCCTGTCCGGAGTGTTCCCTCTCACGCTGATGGGCGAGATCATGGAAATGATTCAGAAGCTGTGCCAGCGTATCGTTTTGATCCATCGCATGGGTATGAGGAGGCACCGTCTGCTCCAAATGCTCTTCCACCATATAGTCGTCGAGACTGTCGAGTTCGAAAATGTCTTTGATTTTATCCAGTTTTTCCTCCGGCATACGGCTTTTTCCGTTTTCTATCGCAGAGAGAAAACTTGGACGCACTTGAAGAAGGTCTGCCAATTCACGCTGGCTCATACCGGCACGTTTGCGGAGTCTTACAAAATCAATTCTTTTCATGGTAAATTTATTTAAGCGTCACAGGTTCAGCTTTTTGATAAATAGAAAGAAAGCACTGACACAGCAGTGCCCAAGACCATGGTCATCAGTAATACTATCATCACCAGCAACACATAAACGAGCCACCGCCTTGAAACGCGCTTTTCAAGCCAACGGAAGATAGCCGGAAGAAGAAGTGTCTCCACTCCGGCTATCAATATGCTGTAGACAATATCACTCATATCATGCTTTCTTGGCAGGATCGCAAGTCAGACTGATACCGAGTTTCTTGAATATCTTATGGTCAACCTCCCCAAGCATCACAGTAGAATGAGCCTGGCATCCGTCAAGTTCAGGAAGGGTCTCGAGAGCCTTGCGGCATTTTTCATCGTGTGTGCTGAGAACAGAAAGTGCCACCAGCACTTCATCGCTGTGAAGGCGTGGGTTATGCCCTTTCAGATAAGTGGTTTTTGTATGCTGTATCGGCTCGATCATTTCCTGTGGAATCAGTTTCATCTCATGCTTGATGCCGGCCAGATGCTTCACTACATTTAGAATAAGAGCGGAACTTGGTCCCAGGAGTTCGCTTTGTTCAGCCGTGATTATAGTGCCGTCGGCGAGTTCCATGGCACTGCACGGGAGATCGCTTTTCTGAGCTCTTTCTCTTGCAGCCCCAATGCAGGGACGATATGAAGCGTCAATTTTTGCCTGCTTAAGCAAAAGGGCTATCTTATTCACCTCCGACTCATTATCATCACCTTTTGCCATATTGTTGAGGGCGGTGAAATAGCGGCGTATTATCTCATTATTGGAAGCATGACAGCACACAGCATCGTCGCTTATGCAGA
Organism: uncultured Porphyromonadaceae bacterium; assembly: GCA_947174515.1. Classification (GTDB taxonomy): domain Bacteria; phylum Bacteroidota; class Bacteroidia; order Bacteroidales; family Muribaculaceae; genus Lepagella. Next base: position 853 of record CAMWJD010000181.1, on the reverse strand, counting down.
ATCCCACCATATTCACACCCATGTCAGTAGGTGATTTATAGGGATTATTGCCATATATGCCTTCAAAAAGAGTATTAAGGACAGGGAAAATCTCTATGTCGCGGTTATAGTTGATCGCGGTTTTTCCATATGCCTCAAGATGGAATGGATCGATCATATTGACATCGTTGAGGTCGGCTGTAGCGGCCTCATAAGCGATGTTGACCGGATGTTTTAGAGGAAGATTCCACACGGGGAATGTCTCGAATTTTGCATATCCGGCAGTCACGCCGTGCTTGTTTTCATTATAAAGTTGGCTCAGACAGACCGCCATTTTGCCGCTTCCCGGACCGGGAGCTGTCACAATGACAAGTGGCCTGGAAGTTTCGATATAATCATTATGTCCGAAACCTTCATCTGATGCTATGAGCTCGACATTGGTGGGATACCCCTCTATTATGTAATGGTAATAGACCGTGATACCCATCCTCTCGAGTTTCGCACGAAATTTATCGGCGCTGATCTGCCCGTTATAGTGAGTGACACAGACAGAACCGACATAGAAACCGAGGTTCCGGAACTCGTTGCGCAGACGGATCACGTCCATGTCATACGTAATACCGAGATCACCCCGCATTTTGTTGCGCTCGATGTCAAGAGCGCTTATGACTATCACTATCTCCGCCTGATCCTTCAGCTTCTGAAACATGCGAAGCTTACTGTCGGGCTGAAACCCCGGAAGCACATGACTGGCATGATAGTCGTCAAAAAGTTTACCACCGAGCTCAAGATAGAGCTTATTTCCGAAATGAGCGATTCTCTCCTGAATATGTTCAGATTGAATCTTAAGATACTTGTCGTTGTCGAATCCTTT
>CAMWJD010000180.1 GCA_947174515.1 uncultured Porphyromonadaceae bacterium | reverse complement strand
AAGCAATTCACTTCGACATCAGTGACAAACTCGAAGCCTTCACAAATAAGAAAATTGAGAAGCTCGTCCGCAGGTTTGATGCCATCGGTGGCGTAAACGTCAACTATACACTCGTGAAACCGGAAACCAATAACAATAAGGAAGCCGGTGTTGAACTGATAATCCCCGGATCAGCATCTATATTCGCATCCAAGACTGCCGACTCTTTCGAAGAGGCTCTTGACCTTGCTCTTGTAGCTCTTGAAAACAGACTTGAGCGCAATAAGGAAAAGAAATGAGTATTTCCCTTTCCTCGCTTGAATCCGTATTCGTTCGTGTATTATGAATTTTTTAAATCTTGCAGATACTAACGAGCCATTTATGGCGGAACTTGAAGCAGCCACTTCTAAGGTAATCAGAAGTGGCTGCTATCTTCATGGCCCTGAGACAAAGGCTTTTGAAGAAGAACTGGCGGCCATGTGTGGCGCTGATTATGCAATAGGTGTCAGCAATGGCCTTGATGCTTTGCGTCTCATACTGAGGGGATATATGGAGTTGGGTAAGCTGCATAAAGGAGATGCTGTAATGGTGGCGGCCAATACTTTTATCGCGACCGTGATTCCAATTACAGAATTCGGGCTTATCCCTGTTTTTGTAGAGCCGGATCCCCTCACCATGAATTTCAACTGGGAAGAAGCTTTGGGAATTTTAAAAGACAATGATTCATCTCAGTCTCCATTAAATATCAGATGCGCGATGATCACTCATCTTTATGGAACTCCTTGCTGGAATCGCAAGGCGGCAGATGAGATGCACGGAAGAGGGATGATGATTGTGGAAGATAATGCGCAGGCACTTGGCGCGGAAGCGGCAGAAGAGGGATTTAACGGGGTCCGGTTCACCGGTAATCTCGCAGATGCTGCCGCGGTGAGCTTTTATCCCACAAAAAATGTGGGAGCTCTCGGCGATGCGGGGGCTGTCATCACCAATGAGGCGGATCTTGCTGCAGTTGTGAAAGCGCTTGCCAATTATGGCACCGACAAGCGATATCATAACCTATATGTCGGGTATAATTGCCGTATAGATGAGATTCAGGCTGCTATGCTCAGGGTTAAGCTCCGCTATATTAAGAATGAAAATATTCACCGTCAGAAGATCGCTGAGCTTTATGCATCCAAAATAACGAATCCTCTTGTTGAAGTCCCGGCTATTTTCCCGGATATGGTGCAGGTTTGGCATCAATATGTGGTACGTGTGCCGGAAAATTTACGCGATGACATCAGGGATTTTCTTGCTGATGGCGATATTCCGACAGATATACATTATCCTACCCCTCCATATTGCCAACCGTGTTACGCTTCAATTTATCATCCGGAAGAGGATACTGTAGCGATAAAGCTTGCCAATAGCTGCATTAGTCTGCCAATTGCCAATATGACTGCTGAAAAAGTAAGCGAGGTCTCGAATATCATTAATAGATTCAGATCATGACAGAAGTTAAGAAAAATAATATAAAGCCCGAGGACAGCTCACGAACAGGCAGAAAGTGGATGTACTGGATTTTCTGTTCGCTTGCTCTTTTTGTAGTGGCTCTTGGCTGCACATACGGCATGTTGCTGTCCGGGAGCGCTCCTTCAAGTGCTGTAGTCAGGATTCCGGCCGGGGCTTCTGCTGAGCAGGTGCGTGATTCGGTATCGAAAAATTTAGGCGATTCTTATGCCCAAAAAGTGGCAAGGCTCGTAGCTCTTCGTGGCACGGATCTTGATGCGCGTCACGGTGCTTATCTGATTGAATCAGGGATGAGTCCCCTCACGGCTATGCGTCGTCTTACGAGCGGTCCGCAGGAGCCATTGACAATTACTATCAATGGCTTCCGTCTTCTCCCCGTGCTTGAAGAAAAAATTGCCGGCAGATTTGATTTTTCTCAAGATTCATTGATGAATGTCCTTTCCGATCCGGAGATGCTTCAATCATTCGGATTGAACACAGATCAGGCTCTTGCACTGTTTTTCAATGATTCATATGATTTTTATTGGAGTGCTTCTCCGGCTGACGTGGTGGAGAAGATCGGTGCCCATTATCTTGATGTGTGGACCCCGCAGCGCCGTGCAAAAGCAGATGCCCTCGGACTGACTCCTGCCGACATAATGATAATTGCTTCTATCGTTGATGAAGAAACTAATGCGAAAGAAGAAAAGGGCGCGATAGGGCGGCTTTATATCAATCGGCTTAAAAAAGGAATGAGACTGGAAGCTGATCCTACAGTAAGATTTGCCGGCGGTGACTTCACAGTGAAAAGGGTGCGTAACCCAAAATCTGTCGACAGTCCCTATAACACATATATCCATGCAGGTCTTCCTCCGGGTCCTATTCGCACCACGTCGGTTGAGACGGTTGATGCAGTTCTTGATAGCCAACCACACGACTATATCTTTATGTGTGCGAAAGAAGATTTCTCCGGACGCCATAATTTTGCCGTGACTTATGCCGAGCATCAGGCTAATGCAAGACGCTATAAACGTGAACTTGACCGTCGGGGAATATACTGATAATGAATATTTCAGCAATACTATGGCACGCCGTATATTGACATTGATTATTTTAACCTTTTCCTTATTTGCGGCTGCGCGTGAAGCGTTGCCCGATGAATTGTGCTGGACTCCAAAGACTGAAGCGGTTGTCCCTGAGGTGGATTCCATTATTCCGGTAGCTCCAAGATTTACGGATCCTGAATTAAGGCTTCAAGCTATTAAAGAAGCAAATGAAAGTGTGGACTACAATCGTAATTGGTGGCACCTTTTTAAGAAAGGGGAATTAAAGATGGATGATCCTACTGTCGAGTGGCCTAAGTTTCTCGGCTTTTGCGTTAAGGTATATAACTGGGGTGATCGTGTATTTAGCTCCACTAATCCCGAATATGTGGTCGGAACCGGCAAGAGGTGGCGTACGCGTCTGATAAATGACAATTGGACCGACTCATACTATATTCGTTTTTCCAATGAATTTCAGTCGCTGATGACCGGTAGCCTCCACATGTTGGCGGGTGCTTCAATACAGTATATGGCTGTCAGTTACACTTATTCGCTTGACATTTCTCACCTCCTGAGCGGTAGCCCCGTCAATTACAGAAAGCAGGAGTTCAGCTTCAACTGTGCAAGATTTAGCGCGGATGCGTATTATTATACGAATGGAGGTGGTACGTATATCAGGAATTTCGGAAAATATAAAAACCATAGGCCTATTAAGGAACCGTTTCCCGGTGTCACCATGAAGTCTAAGGGCATAGAAGCATATTATTTCATAAATGGATATAAATATTCACAAGCGGCGGCATACTCCTTTTCAAAGATACAGAAGAAGAGTCACGGTTGTTTTATGGTAGGATTTGCATATTGTAATCAAGATATAGCTTTTGACTTTGAAAAGCTTCCCGACCCACTGAAACCCTACGTTACTTTTGAAAAATCCAACTATAGGTTTCATTACAATGACTTCAATCTGCTTTTCGGATATGGATATAATTGTGTGATAGGAAAGCATTGGTTATATAACATTACTGTCATACCGGGTGCCGGCTTTAATAATTGCTATGAAGATTCAGCGGATGGAAGCAGCAAATTGATGTCTATCAGTGGCAGGGCCATGACTTCGTTCACTTACAACAATGGCAATTGGTTTGCCGGCCTCCAGGCCAAAGCTCGAGGCAACTGGTATCACTCAGAGCAAGCAACCCTTTTCAATTCTGTAGAAAGTGTAGTGCTCTCAGGAGGCTTCCGATTCTAATACCGAGTTTAAAGTTATTATTGTACAAAATCTTTGATTCTAAATAAAATAGCCATTCCTGTATTGGAATGGCCATTTTTT
>CAMWJD010000179.1 GCA_947174515.1 uncultured Porphyromonadaceae bacterium | reverse complement strand
ACAACCGGAGCGCTACATACGGACGCCCCATCGTGATTGAAGACAAGGTCTGGATCGGCATCAACTCCACCATACTTCCGGGTGTAAAGATCGGCTACGGAGCAATAGTAGGCGCACAGAGCGTAGTGACCCACGACGTACCTCCAATGACAATCGTAGCAGGAAATCCGGCAAGAGTAATCAAAAAGATTGATGAATAAAAATGACTGAATTATGAAAAAACTGATGACGATAATGGCTATGGTGATGGCTGTCTTTGCCGTCAATGCCAAGACTTTAGTAGTTTACTACAGCTATACCAGCAATGTACACAACATCGTGAACGAACTGACCAAACAGATAGAAGCGGACGTAGTGCGAGTTGAGCCGGCTGAAAAAGGTCTGGATTATGCCGCGAACAACTATGCTATCGGAAGTGCGCAGATTGCAGCTATACGCAACAATCCAACCGACGCGTCGTCATACCCGGTTATCGATCCGGTGGATGTGAATGTAGCCGACTATGACTGCATCATTATCGGTGCTCCTTTATGGTGGAGCCAGATGGCTGCTCCGCTGCAGACATTCCTTTTCCATAACGGACCGGCTATGGCAGGAAAGAAGATAGGGCTCATAGTTTCGAGCGCCAGCAGCGGCATAAGCGGAGTGGAGAGTGATGCAAAGCGTCTCATTCCAGACGGTGATTTCCTTTCGCCATCACTTTGGATCAAAAGTGCCCAGACATCCAACAGTGCCTCAATGCTTCAGCAATGGCTAAGGGACATAAATTACGACGCCGTGGCAGGAGTCGAGAATCTTCAACTTGATAAGAGTTCCGAAAGCTTTACGGTGTATTCGATTTCCGGCAGCCTCATCGGAAAGGATCTTAAATCCATCGACGGGCTTGACAAGGGTGTCTACATCATCAACGGCAAAAAGATATGTAAGTAATAATCCCGCAGCTGAATCTTCCAATTTTCAGGATGGATTCTTATAATGGATAGGAGCGGCTGAAAATCAGGAAGCGGAGGACGCGAAAGCTTGCGTCCTCCGCTTCGCGTTTCCGAGAATAATAAGTTTTAACGCATCCAGACTCTATCCTCATAGTTCTCCCAAGAATGACTATCGGGGTAGATAAAACAGAATTATCTCTTATATTGTTACTATTAATAGAATAAGACCTCAATACCTGATTATGCCTATAAGGAACATGGATAAGATAATATCTATAAAAAAGAAGCTATTTGAGCTCCTTTTGAAGGAACATGCCTTTTGGTCTTATGATCCCCGCTCATTGAAATTCGATTCTATCAGCGATGATCAACTTATTGCGCTTACGATGCGACATCTTGATTTAGATGAAATTAAAATGCTCTTCGATATATATCCGAAAAATAAAATCAAATCCGCATGGCAAAAGTTTCTTGTCCCTGAAGGTCAATATCTTTATACTCTCAATCGTTTTTTTGCCTGGTATTACTTTGGCTCAAAAAAGCCCGACTCTTATCTGAAATCTCTCGAAACCCGCTATTATAACCAACTATCATTGCAATGACAGAAAATCTAAAGCAATCTTTATCCCCACAGACAGCTCTTATTTTAGAACCTATTTCTAAACTGGAATGTATCAAGCCATATACTCTCGTTGGGGGTACAGCGTTGTCTCTGCAATTAGGAACAAGACAAAGTGAGGATTTGGATTTCATGTCGTGGAGAAAGTCTAAAAATGAACAAAGAGAAGTTGATTGGCCATCAATAAAAAAAGAACTGGAAACTATTGGTAATATTGAAAAGATTGACATTCTTGATATTGATCACGTGGAATTCATAGTAGCCGGTGTCAAGGTCTCTTTTTATGCAAATCCAAATCGATCGCCTTTAAAAGCAGAAATAATATATTTGAATAATCTCAAATTAGCAGATTTAACTGCTATTGGTGCTATGAAAATGGAAGTCATGCTCAGAAGAAGTAAGTTCAGAGATTATTACGATATTTATTCGCTCCTTAAGGCCAATATCAGTTTGTCTGAAATGATTGAATCTGCATTAAAGTACTCACAACATAGGCTCAAATCTAAGAACTTGCTTGCTATGCTCACCAAATCAGATAGATTTATTGAAGACTCCAATTTCAAGACTCTTAATCCAATCTATGATATAACTTCGGTTGACATCGAAAACACGATAAAAGAATCACTAAGACAATAACGGTGTCCTTTGACTTAGAAAGGTTACGAGTATTTTTGATAAGGTTAGGAATGGATATTGGGTGGCGCTCTTCATACGTGCTAACGACACTCATTTACTACTCTATTGCTTTGCAAGTGTTAAAATATGCAAGCTGCGCATCCAAAACAGAATTCACTCCCGTATTGTTACTCTATTATATAAGAAGCGAAGACAACAATGACGACTAAAAGAAAGTTTTTAAGTTTGGTTTTGGTGATATTGATGATGATGGCGGCTGCCATAACTGTCAATAAGACCCTTTTCGGCAAAAGTATCGAAAGGATTGAAACGGTCGGAAATATATCAGCAGTCCCTTCGGATACAATAATCGTGCAGTCGGATGGAAGTGTAGTGATCCACACAGATGGCATGAATGGCACAATAGCCGGCTATGCCGGTCCCGTGCCTCTTGACATTTATATCGCGGATGGTAAGATTTCCGAAATCAAAGCCTTGCCAAATGCCGAGACTCCCTCTTTCTTCAGCCGCGCCGCCGGATTGCTCTGCAAATGGAGCGGGAAGACTCCGGCAGAAGCTCTTGAGATGAAGGTAGACGCAGTAAGTGGCGCCACGTATTCATCTGCAGCCATAATCTCCAATGTAAATGCCGGACTCGCGTATTATCAAAAGGCAGATACCAAGCCCGGCAACAATACTCCATGGAAGATTTGGGTGGCGCTCGCTGTCACCTTGGCAGCATGTATTGTCCCGCTGTTCGTGAAAAACAAGATATACCATAACGTTCAGCTTATAGCCAATGTGCTCGTGCTCGGATTCTGGTGCGGACAGTTTCTCGACTATGCCCTGATACTGAAATATATTTCGGGAGGATTCGTATTCCCTGTCGGAATTATAGCGATAGTGATGCTTATATCGGCATTCATATATCCATTGTTCGGCCGACCACAGTATTACTGCACACATGTATGTCCGCTGGGGTCTGCTCAGCAACTTATGGCGAATATTTGCGGATATAAGATACATTTATCGGTAAAAATCCTCCACGCATTTGACTGGTTCAGAAAGATACTTTGGGCCGCATTGATGCTGCTCCTGTGGGCAGACTGCCTTACCGGTTGGATGGATCTTGAACTCTTCCAGACATTCCAATTTGAATCTGCATCATGGTGGATTATTGGGGCTGCGATTCTCTTCACAGCGCTTTCCGCTGTAATCACCCGTCCATATTGCCGATTCGTATGTCCGACAGGCTCCCTTTTCAAACGTGCTGAAAATATCGGCTGATTCATAAACCCATAAACCACCTAAACCCCTAAACCAATAGATAATGAAAAATTCAACTTACCTGATAATCCTCCTTGCATTAGGATTGGTATTCGTATCCTATAAATGGATCAGCACGTCAGCTTCTGCCTCAACATCAGGAGATGAAACTCTGCGGAAGTCAACAATTGAAGACATCATGACGCGTTCGAGCGTCAGGTCATATAGCGATAAAGAAGTTGGAAGAGAACAAATGGATACTCTATTGCGTGCCGCTATGGCAGCTCCGACTGCCGGCAACAAGCAGCCGTGGCGCTTCGTGGTGATAAATGAAAGGGCTATCCTTGACTCTATCGCTGATAATTTCGGGGCACAAGCCGAAAAGTCAGTGCATGATGATTTGTGGAAATGGGGAGAAAATGT
>CAMWJD010000178.1 GCA_947174515.1 uncultured Porphyromonadaceae bacterium | reverse complement strand
ATAAGCAGACGCCCCTCGGCACAGAGGGCGAAATCGTGCGCGGCAGGCTTGTAACTATCCTTGAAAGCTTCATGAGTGATAAGGATGATTTTAGCATCGAGGGATTCAGCGACTGAGCGGATATTTTTTTCATCTGAAGAAATGAAAGGCGAGACCAGTACCGTGCCTTTTGACGCAGCGGTAATCCAACCTTTACTCTTTTCTTCCTTTTCAGCCTGAGTGAATTTCCGACTAATCTTTACAGCCTCTTTATCGGGATTGCGGAATAGGAAGAGATTCCCATAAGCTGCGAATTCTTCTTCTCCAATTTTCAGTGAGCGTATATGCTGGAAAAACTGCGGAAATTGCTGACGCATAGCCAACCGATGGGGATTTTGCCTTATATATTCGTATAGGGCATCAAGACTCCGATTATCATACAGCGGCTTATCGCAATATCCATCTTCAAAAATTTCTTCATCGGTTTTCACACTGCCATAAATATTTTTATATTTTCTGGCAATCCTTTTCCGAAGTGTATCGACATAGAAGTCCAGATGCTTGTCAGATCGGAATAGTACCTGCAAAAGAATATGCACATGGTCAGGCATCACTTTGAATTGATGCAGCTTGATGATCGGATAGTCGTAAGGTAGATGGACTATTTCTTTAGCAATGATCTTGCCAAGTCCGGATTCGTCAGTATTCGCACTGCCGGGAAGTCCGGGTGCTATGCGTACATCGCCTATGACAGTGCCAAAGGGCTCACAACTCTTAATCTTCTTGAGGACTATATGATAAATAAAAGGTGCATAATAATCATGATTGATAGCCCTCCTATGATAGGAATACTCTCCACCCTCTTTTAAGGACTTAATCCAGACGGAATTCATGATTATTTCTATCTTTTTTAATATTCTCTTTATTGATATTCTCTATTTCTTACTCCTTCTATTCTTCTCTCTTTCACCTTACGACAAACCTGCTCCGCACTCTTTTCAAGAGGCTTTCCGTTCTGCAAGGGGTTTGTCGTAGGTGAAAAAGAAGATATTCAGAAGTCTCGGTGACAAAGTTACAATAAAAATTTGGAATCCGCCTTATACATCCCGAGAAAATTCTTTAAGGGACAGTAAAATAGTAAATAAATCGGTCTCACTCAGTCATCACAAAAAAGAAAAAGGAGCCACACCATGCTAAGCGGCTCCATGACGAGTCTTTACAAAGATTCCACTACTTATAAGAGGGCTTCAGAAAAGCTTTTAAGAAATCAGAGCTCGTAAGCACGGGTTGCTTCAGGAATCTTCTACCTAATATTGTTTTGAATGTCTATGGGAAGAGATTGAAAGAGTCGCAGTAACACGTCCAGTGTAGTTTTACCCGGATGCAGATTGAAAAATCAATAAAAGTATTTGATTTCCCATTTATAAATGGTAACTTTGCGGAAAAATGAATTCATATGAAAAGAAATCTTTTTATGATCGTGGCATTATTCACCGGCATCACTAATATGACGGCGGTAACTGTCACGTCGCCCGGCGGAGCGATAAAGCTTAATGTCGAAGTCGATTCCTCCGGGACGCCGGTTTACTCCCTTGATTACAAAGGGACACCTTTGATTACTGATAGCCATCTCGGTATCAAGACCGATGAGACGGCTTTTACCGATGGATTCCGTATCGAGGGAGTCGACACGGTGACGGTTGACCGCACATGGCAGCCGGTATGGGGTGAATATGCCACCGTACGCGACCATTTCAAGGAACTTGCGGTGCGCCTGACGGCTGATAATCCGGACAGGAACTTGACTCTGAGATTTCGTGTCTTTGATGATGGATTGGGGTTCCGTTATGAACTTCCGGTGCAGAATGGTCCGAACTATCTGACTGTCAAAGATGAGTTGACTGAATTCAACTATGCCGGCGATCACAAGCTCTATTGCATCCCCGGAGACTATGACACTGATGAATATCTGTGGTCAGAAACCACATTCTCAGATCTTCCCAGCGCCCTCAAGTCATATGGACGTCACACCGAGGCTCAGCGTGTGGATGGCGTCACAATTCAAACCCCGATGCTGATGAAGACGGCAGACGGTGTGTATGTCAACATGCATGAGGCTGCCCTCGATGGTTATCCGGCAATGCTGCTTGATGTGGATCCTGCCTCATATTCGATGAAAAGTCATCTTGTGCCTGACCGTCTCGGTGTCAGTGCCTACCTTCAAATGCCTTTCAACACACCTTGGCGCACGTTGATAATTAGTGATGATGCCCGCGATATCCTTGCATCGCAACTGGTGCTCAACCTCAACGAACCTTGTGCGATAGAGGATACGTCATGGATAAAGCCTATGAAGTTTATGGGTGTATGGTGGGAGATGTTCACCGGCAATGAGAAGACATGGGCGTATTCAGACGATTATCTTGCAAAACCGGGAGTGACCGACTATACAAAGCTGAAACCGAACGGAAGACACCCTGCAAATACGGAAAACGTGAAGAAATATATTGATTTCGCGGCAAAACATGGAATTGATGGTGTGCTGATTGAGGGTTGGAATGAAGGATGGGAAGACTGGGCGAGCTATCGCAAGAATCGTCAGTTCCTGTTTGACAGACCTTATCCGGATTTCGATCTTCCCGCTATTCGCGACTATGCGAAAGAAAAAGGCGTAAGACTTATCATGCACCATGAGACGGCAGCCAATGCCGCTGACTATGAACTGCAACTCGACCGTGCCTTCCGGTTTATGAAAGACAACAATTATGATGCCGTCAAGACAGGTTATGTAGGCGCTATAATCCCGCGTTCGGAGCATCATACATCGCAATGGATGGTAGACCACGTGCGCCACGTGATAGAGCGCGCTGCTGAATATGAGATAATGGTCGATAGCCACGAAGCACCGCGTCCCACGGGTCTTTGTCGCACTTTTCCGAATTGGGTAGCCCAGGAATCGGCCAGAGGTGGCGAGTTTGAGTCATTTGGCGGCAATCCTCCCTCGCATACCTGTATTCTTCCGTTTACGCGTCTGAAAGGGGGACCTATGGATTATACTCCCGGTCTCTTTGAGACAAAGTTGAGCTATTATGGCGAAGGAAAGGATTCTCAGGCAGGCACCACGCTGGCGCGCCAGCTTGCTCTTTATTTGACAATGCCATCCCCGATGCAGATGGCGTGTGATCTTCCGGAAAACTATGAACGTTTCCCCGACGCATTTCAGTTTATTAAGGATGTGCCTGTAGATTGGAAAGATTCCCGCTATCTTGAGGCTGAGCCCAACAGATATATCACAGTGGCGCGCCTGGATAAGAATTCCGATGACTGGTATGTAGGTGCCATAACCGATGAGAACGCCCGTACAGCGGTCATAGACTTGAGTTTCCTTCCTGATGGAGGAAAGTATGAGGCCACAATATATGAAGACGCTCCTGATGCGCATTGGAAGGATAATCCGCAGTCTTATCGTATCCGCACGGTGCAGGTGAAGCCGGGTCAGAAAATCCGTCAGCCTCTCGCTCCGGGCGGAGGCGCGGCTATACGGATTACAAAGAAAAATTAGGTTCAAAAAAAATGCTCCCGCTTTCAATCCAGAAGCGGGAGCATTTTTTTTTCACAGTATTTTTTGATTAAGGTATGTATATTGTAAATTAGATTAAGGATCTTGTGTCTTTCAAGTATTTCTTTCGTGTGTGTCTTTCAAGTATTCGATTAAGGCGGTGTGTGTTTTTCAAGGTATTTTCTTGCGATATAGTTTATATAGTGTTTTCGTGTTTTTCGTATTTGATGATTGTTTTATGGCATCCTAAAATTGATCATTGTCAAAAAGGGCATCCGTAAAGAATTCTAAATTCTAAATTCAAAATTCTAAATTATTTAGCAAG
>CAMWJD010000177.1 GCA_947174515.1 uncultured Porphyromonadaceae bacterium | reverse complement strand
AACCGGGGACACAAGGATTTTCAGTCCTTTGCTCTACCAACTGAGCTATGGCACCATCTTATGTTGCTTTGGGAGTTGTTTCCCATTTGCGAGTGCAAAGTTACAACCTTTTTTTGAACTGTGCAAATTTTTCGTAAAAATTTTTCAAAAAAACTTTCTTTTAAGCTTTCGATATGGGTCGTGTGAGATAGCGGAGGTCGGAGATCATGTCGTTGAAGAATGCCTGCACAGGCGTTATGATAGGCTGGAATTCAGGTTCGGTGCCGTCGCTCAATACTTTCAGGCATTTAGGATCGCAGTGTATGGCGACTTTCCTGCCTAAGGCGAGAGGTTCACCGTCGATCTGTGCGGGTCCATCCTTGAGGCGTATTATCTTAACTTCTTTTGCCTTGAAGGTATCGACATAGCGGTTTCGGTCTATCTGTCCGCTGAGCAGTCCGATTCCTGCCATTGCCTGCTGTATGATGGATCCGTTGCGGATTACTGTAACGTCGAGTAGTCCGTCGGTAAGGGAGGCGCGTGGCGCGATGTATGCGTTGTTGCCGTATTGGGCGGTGTTGCACACGGCTATGAGCAATGCCTCTTCCGTATATATCTCGCCGTCAATCTCCATGGCGTAGCTGTCGGGGGTGAAGTTGAGGTATTCAAGCAGTGCGCTTCTTACATATTGCATTTTTCCGCGACGTTTTCCGGATGCGAATTTCTCTGTGACTACAGCATCAAAACCGACTCCGAAGGTGCAGAAAAACGGAAGACCCTCGGCTATTCCGCAGTCGATGGCGTAGGGCTGGTTGCGTGATATGATGTCGATTGCCTTGTCATAGTCCATGGGTATCCCCAAAGTCCTTGCCAGTCCGTTGCCGCTTCCGCAGGGGATGATGCCAAGCGCGGTTTCGGTATGCATCAGCGCGGAAGCGATCTCGTTTACGGTTCCGTCGCCACCGGCTGCAATTACGATATCGGTTCCTGCTTCGGCTGCTTTTCCTGCAAGTTCCGCCCCATGTCCCTTATGAAGGGTATGGGCGATCTTAAGGTCGATTCCGGCAGCTTTTAGTCGGGAACATGCCACATCGCAGATCCCATTCTTGTCGCGCGTTCCCGATATGGGATTGATAAGCATGAGGGCTGATGCCATGAGTTCAGGGGTTATGTAACTTTTGCTATCTATGATTGATTGGGACGCAAAATTAGCAAAAAAAACTGATAAATTTGTCAGATTGTAGGATTTTTTATAAATTTGCACAATGTCGCGCCCCATGCGAGGCTGAATGGTTTTGAAATACAAGATTCACCGCGAAGGTACCAATATCCTGATAATGCTGGCAGTGGTTCTGCTGGCGCTGAATATCCCGGTATGGCTGTTCCTGCCGCCCTGGATTCTTCCGGCTGTGCTATCGGCACTGTCGGTGCTTGTGTATTCATTTGTATTCAACTTTTTCCGTTGCCCGGCACGTCGTTATAGGGGACCGAGGAAGAATATGGTCATCAGTTCCGTCGACGGTAGTGTAGTGGTGATAGAACGCACTGTGGAGAATGAATTCATAGGGGGAGAGGCTTTGCAGATTTCCGTGTTCATGTCGCCCCTCAACGTTCATGCCAATTGGTTTCCGGTAGAAGGGAGGGTCGCCTACGTTCGTCATCATGCGGGAAGGTTTTATTCGGCTTGGTTGCCGAAAGCGAGCACGGAAAATGAACGATCGACGATAGGAATCATCACACCCGAAGGGCATCGTGTTACGGTGCGCCAGGTTGCGGGCGCCATGGCCCGCCGGATTGTCACCTATGCCCGGGTGGGAGAAGAAGCGGAATTCGACGAGCATCTTGGCTTCATCAAGTTTGGATCGAGAGTTGATATTTATTTACCGGTAGAGTCAATTCCGTTGGTGCGTATCGGACAGCGTGTCGTAGGAGATCAGACGCAGCTGGCCACGCTTCCCGGATATATTTACACATGAGAATATTAAAAAAAATCAGGAGTAACATTCCAAATGGCATCACGTGTCTCAATGTATTGTGCGGCACATTAGCCATCTTCATATCTGCTCATCCGAGTCTTTCTTATATGGGTCTTGCTTCGTGGAAGTGGGGCACCCTCTTTATAGTTCTCGCCGCAGTGGCTGATTTTTTCGATGGCTTTGCAGCCCGCATGCTTCATGAGACGAGCCTCATCGGGGCAGACCTTGATTCGCTCTCCGATCAAGTAAGCTTCGGGGTTGCTCCGGCTGTGCTGTTGGCGTTCAATCTCTGGGGAAATGTTCCGCTATGGCTTTCCTTCGCACCTGCCGTAATTCCGGTGGCCACCACGGTCCGTCTGGCAAAATTTAACAACGACACCCGCCAGACAACCGGTTTTCTCGGTATGCCGGTGCCTGCGAATGCAGTATTCTGGATAGGCTATGTGGCTAACATCCATGGATGCCCGTCGGCTCAGTGGCTGGTTTCTCCATGGGTGCTGATTCCGGTGCTTCTTTTCGTGTCATGGCTGATGGTCTCGGAAGTTCCGATGCTGTCGTTGAAATTCAAGACATGGGGATTCAAAGACAATTTGGCGCGGTATTTGTTGATAATAGGATCAGCGGCGCTTCTCATCTGTCTGCAGATCCGCGGCATGCTTTGGGTGATACTCTTTTATGTCGTCATGTCGCTGGTGTTTGGCCGCCGTCAGTCATCATCAACCCATTAAACATTTACCGTGATGTCCGGATTGCTAATATTGATATTGATTTTTATAGGGGTTCCAATCATTTGGCGCTGGCTGAAGCCATATTTATTCCGTTGGGCTCAGCATCGTACTGAAGATTACGTGCGCCGTCAGATGGGAATGCCCCCGCGTGGCCGGTCAGCTAAGAAGCCGGATCGCCGGAAATCATATTCACATTCGTCCGGTCCGCTTATCCCGAAAGAATACGCTGTCGATGTGGAGTATACCGAGATCCGCTCATATTCTTCTGAAGAGAGAATAGCATCTGATGGTCACAGCGTAAGATACACGGTAGAGTCTCAGGTGAGCGATGCGGAAATCATTGAAATCTCCAAAGACAGATAATGATGCGCACTCTTTATGTCTCCGATCTGGATGGTACGCTTCTCGGCGATGACCGTAAGGTGAGCGGGAAGAGCGCGCGTCTGATCAATGAGTCGATAGCCGGAGGTGCTTTATTCAGTGTAGCCACGGCCCGCACGCCGGCCACCGTAGGTCCCTTGCTTAACGACATAGAGTGCGCATTGCCATTGATAGTGATGACGGGTGCCGCTATCTGGGACCGAAAGGAGAACAGATATTTGCATGCCTCATTTCATAAGGAGGCTGCCGCTCACAGACTGGTGGAACTGTATCGGAAACATAATCTCTCCACGTTCATTTACATACTTGGCGATGACAATGTGATACATATCTATCATCTTGGGGAGATGAGCGCCCTGGAACGTGTGTTTATGGAGGAACGGTTGTCGACACCATATAAGAAATTCCATATGGGGGAGAATGGTTCCGGTGAATTGCCCGATCGGCTCGACAGGGTGCTTCTTTTCTATAGTATGCGCCCCACAGGCGAAGTTAAGCCCGTATATGAAGAGATAAGGGAATCTGACGATCTTCGGGCGGTTTTTTATCATGACATGTATGGCGAGGAGATAGCATTGATGGAAGTGTTTGGTCCGGATGCCTCGAAGGCGAATGCGGTAAAGATACTTGCCGATATGTCAGGCGCTGAAAGAATAGTGGCATATGGTGATAATGTCAACGACCTGCCCATACTTAGAGTAGCGGATGATGCTGTGGCAGTGGAGAATGCGGTAGACGAAGTGAAGAGTGTCGCAAGCCGTATTATAGGGCCAAATATCGCTGATTCAGTAGCGAAAGACATAAAAAGACATATTTTGACAAACTAAAATGCTGAAAAATTTGGAATAATGAAAAATTCCGATTAACTTTGCAT
>CAMWJD010000176.1 GCA_947174515.1 uncultured Porphyromonadaceae bacterium | reverse complement strand
TCTTTTCAAGCTGCTTGAATTACATTATCGTTTAATTTCTGTGAGCTACTTAATAAAAAGAATCTTAGATTTAACTCTTCTTGTTGATTTTTTGAATTCGTAAATAAGTTTAAACACCTTCATAAATTCAAAATCAAAATATCTTGCATAATTCATAATATTTTTATACCTTTGCCTTATAAAGTTTTTAAGAAAAAGATAGCGATATGTCTAAGGATATTAATACAGAAATCAAGAAAGCTCAGGACCATGCTATAGAACTGAGAAATCAAGGATATGGATGTGCGCAGTGTGTCTTAATGGCTCTTGCGGATAAAATTAATTTGCCGGAAAGGCAAGCTGCAAGGATGGCGGCCGCTTTTGGTTCAGGTTTTGCGGGCACCGGAGGAATTTGTGGCGCAATCTCGATTTTGGGATTGGCCGAAGGTCTTCTCTCCAAAGGTTACGGCCCCGAAGACAAATCCAAAGTTATTTGGAACACCAAAGCTCTCTTCGATAGATTTAATAAGGAGAATGGAGATCGATATCTGTGTCGCGATCTCAAAGGGAAGGAAGACACACGCAAATGCCCCGAACTTATAAAACAGGGGATAGAGATATTTTTAGAAGCGCACCCGGAGGTGTGTTCAGAGTCAAAAGGACTGTTTTCTGAGATTAAAAGGGCTCTCAATAGCTGATACCGGGCTGTAGGCTCCGACTCACAAAATTGGATCTCGGAGCCGGACTCAAATTTTGAGATGGGTCCTTAATCATGATGATAGGGTTCCCCTTTTAAAATTGTCATGGCTCTGTACACTTGTTCGGTAAAGAACAAGCGTATCATTTCGTGGCTGAAGGTCATTCGGGAAAATGAAAGTTTATGGTCGGCGCGTGAATAAACCTCCGGAGAGAATCCATAAGGGCCACCGATAACGAACAAAATCCTTTTCTTCCCTCCTGTCATAGACTTTTGAAGAAAGTCAGAAAAGCCCCGCGATGTAAGCATGTCGCCTCTTTCGTCAAGAAGCACTACGATATCTGATGAACACAATTCAGAAATAATCAATTTGCCTTCTTCTTCTTTTTGCCGGATCTCAGTGAGTTTATGTGCTTTCCTGACATCGGGAAGGTGCTTTATGGAGAAAGGGACATATCGTTTCAGACGCTTGCAATATTCATCAATGCCGGTTTGTATGTAGCCCGTTGTGGTTTTTCCAACAGTTAATAGAACTATATCCATATTTTTTATTATCTTTGCATTGTGAACGCAAAATGCGTCACAAATGCAAAATTAGCGAAGATTTTTGAATTATGAAAACAAAAGACGAACTTATAGATGCCCTTCTTGACCTTGCATTTGCCGAAGATGTCGGTGATGGGGACCATACTACGTTGTCTACTATTCCCGCTGACGCCTGGGGACGTTCCAAACTTCTGATCAAAGAAAAAGGGATTATCGCAGGCGTGGAGATAGCTGAAAAAGTGCTTCATAAAGTAGATCCGGCAATTAAGATAGATGTGAAAATTCAAGATGGCGCGGAAGTTAATCCCGGTGACATAGCATTCATTGCCGAAGGACCGGTCAGAAGTCTTCTTGTTGCGGAACGCACGATGCTCAACATTATGCAACGTATGAGCGGAGTCGCGACAATGACACGTAAATATCAGGATCAACTCAAAGGTCTTAATACCCGTGTGCTTGACACACGAAAGACTACTCCCGGTATGCGTATGCTTGAGAAAGAAGCCGTAAAGATCGGTGGAGGGAAAAATCACCGCATAGGTCTTTTCGACATGATTCTTATCAAAGACAATCATGAAGACTTCGCCGGAGGCATTGAGCAAGCGATAAAGCGAGCTAAGGAATATTGCGCGGCCAACGGAAAGGAGGATCTTAAAATTGAAGTTGAATGTCGGTCGCTCGATGATGTTCGCAAGGTGCTTGAGATCGGGGGCGTTGACAGAATAATGTTTGATAATTTTACTCCTGAATTGACACGTGAGGCTGTTAAGATTGTTGATGGCAGAGTTGAGACAGAGTCTTCCGGAGGAATTACTTTTGATACCCTAAGGTATTATGGTGAGACCGGTGTGGATTTCATCTCCGTCGGGGCTCTTACCCACAGTGTAAAAGGACTTGATATGTCATTTAAGGCATTCTAAAAGTTAATAGGCCGGTACATGCCTGATAAGCAATCAGATAATAAAAAGACGGAAGCATTGAGGTGGGGTAAGCAGGCTGAGAATATTGTCTGTGAATTCCTCATCTCCAAAGGTTACACCGTAAGGGAGCGTAATTGGCGACCGAAGTCTTCAAAAAGCGAAATAGATCTAATCGCCCAGAAGGATGATACATTGATTTTTGTTGAGGTTAAGGCCAGGACGGATAAAGATTTTGATCCTGCCGAGGCTATTACTGTAGAAAAGATCAAAAATGTGGTTAGAGGTGCAAATTCCTATTTACAGGCTCAGGATTTTGATTTTTATTATCGTTTTGATGTTGCATCAGTAAGTGGAGATATTGATGACTATAAACTGGATTATCTTGAGGATGCTTTTCTTCCTCCGTTGAGGAGCAGATAAAAATGTCTATGAGCAAGCATAAATCTCCCTTTTTGTTCAAGAAATTTTCTGTAAGTCATCATCGGAGCTCGATGAAGGTAGGAGTAGATGGTGTGCTGATCGGGTGCTGGACTGATGTCGGCAAAGTGCGTAGGATACTTGATGTAGGCACGGGTTGCGGTTTGATAGCTCTTATTATGGCGCAACGTTGTCCTGAAGCGGAAGTGGTGGGGATAGATATCGATAAAGCGTCTGCAGAAGAAGCCTCGGTAAATGTGGCAAACTCTTCGTGGGCTGACCGTATGCAAATTCTGCAGGGAAGCTTTCCGGAGAGGCTTGTTTCTTTGAAGGAAAATAGATTTGATTTAATTGTGTCAAATCCGCCGTATTTTGATTCGGGCGTTTCCGATATTGCCACCTCAAGGGAAAGAGCACGGCATCAGGGCAGCCTATCACCATTTTCATTGCTCCATTCTTCCCGGACATTTCTCATGTCTGATGGAAAGTTGGCAATGATAATTCCTTCTGATTTAGCGTCTGAATTGGAGACCGCAGCTGTAAATCTTGGCTACTCATTGATGCGCAAGTGTCTGGTAAGGGGACACGAAGGAGTTCCATATAAAAGGACTCTTCTTCAATGGATATATAATAATGCATATTCATGTAAGGAGATCGCTACGGAATATTTGACATTGGAGACGGGTCACAATAATCCTACGGATGATTATAGAAATCTTTGCAAAGATTTCTATCTCAAATTCTAAGTCATTAATCAAGCATTAAACCATTTTATGATTTGATTGTCTTATAAATAAAAAAACAAAATAAACGCGCTATGAAATTAAGAAATTTACTCCTTTTGGCTTTGGCGCTGGGCACAGTGGCTCCGGCTGCCGTATTTGCCGATGATTATGTAGACGATATATATTTTAATCCTAAGAAGGATAAGAATGTAGGTGCAAAGAAAAAAAATCCTAATTATATCGAGAATTTCAGTGAAATGGATGTAGATGCCTACAACTTAAGAGGGCAATATTACACTACACCTATCGACACTATCGGAGCGAAAGTAAGTTCTGACGAGGATTTCGTATATACTCAGCAAATCCAAAAATATTACAATCCGACTATCGTGCTTGATAATTCGCAAGTTCTTGCGGATGTATTGCAAAATTCGTATGGAAATGTTGAAATTGTTTATAATGGACTGACACCGGCATTTTTGCCTTCCTACAGATATGGATGGCCATATTATGGAGGGTATTATGATCCATGGTCATGGAATATCAGTTTTGGAGGATGGAGCATCGGCGGATGGTACGACCCATGGTATTGGGGCCCATCCTGGTCGTGGTCATGGGGCTGGGGCCCGGCTTGGTCTTGGGGTCCGTCATGGTCATGGGGTTTGGGCGGTCCCGG
>CAMWJD010000175.1 GCA_947174515.1 uncultured Porphyromonadaceae bacterium | reverse complement strand
TTTATTGTTTGGCACCTCTAAATTACTAAAAATCATTGATATTACCAAAAGAATCAGCAACTTTTTCAAGCTGCCGATTCAATTTTTAAGATGTAATTCTTATCCCAAACTCGCGTAAGTTGCAAAATGAAATCTCAAATATCGACTACAACTTCAAAAGGATGTAGCTGATATAATAATATTGTTATCCTACAATGTGTAATTCGTCAATGCTTACATTCTTTTGAATTGTTTATCGAATTATGTCAAATATTCTTATCCTTAATATATATAATTCCTTTATGAGTAATATAATATACACCACGCTTTTTTGCATCCACCAAACCCAACCTTTTAAGATTTGCTTTAGCCCATCCAACTCGATATCTAAACGTACCGCATTTACCATTAGGCATCATTAATTTTCTTGCATCTGACGACAGATTGAACTGAATGGCCAATTTATCTGTACATTCATCCCATGACAAGCTTTCATGAGAATATAACAGTTTTAATAATGGGAATTCAATATCTTTTATTGTTGGAATCATTACTTACATATTCTTATGATGCTAATATGAATTGGTCACATAAAAAAATGAGAATAGACCTTACTTCTACTCTCATTAATAAAATTTTAGGTGGAGCATATCGGACTCGAACCGACCACCTCTTGACTGCCAGTCAAACGCTCTAGCCAGATGAGCTAATGCCCCGTCAGAAGTATTTCTTCGTTGCAAATTTAAGCATAATTTTTGTATTCTCCAAATTATTCTTGAAAAAAATAAAATCAATTGATGATATACGCAAGAATGAGCGCACAGAGAATTGCTATTGTAGATGTTATCAATATAATCATTGTATATAGGTTTTATCCGGGAAAAGCCCGTTTGACAGGCTCTTCCCGATAAGTTATTAGGCCACGTCTCATAAAAAATGGGGCCTTAATTTATCTACTTGACATTTAGATTTCCTGCGTTGACGCTGCCCCCTGACGAGGCTTCCTTATTGAGCCAGCCCGTGCTTCCGGATAGGGTAATGGATGCTCCACTGGAAGCATGTGCCCTGATCTTGTCGGATTTATTAGAATTCAGAGAGATCCCGGAACCACTTGATGCTTCTGCGGACAGTGCTCCGCCTACAGCTTCTTTGACGGTGATTGAAGATCCGCTTGAGGATTCTGCATCAAGATTGCCTTTGAAATACTGTATAGTAGCCCTTGATCCGCTTGACGTGTCGATTGAGAGATCCCTGCATGATAAGTTTTCAATATTCAAGGAAGACCCGCTGCTCAGATCAAACTCCATTTTGGAATTTGATGTGAAGTGCCCCTTCAACTGCAGATATGATCCTGATGAAAGATCCGCTTCCTCAAGTTCAGGAATGGTGACATTGATTATGGATGGTCCTTTGATGTTTTCCCCAGTCATTGACTTGTTGGCATAATACGCCTTGAGAGTACCCTTGTCAACCTTTACGCAAAGGTATTTTTCAGCAGATGGAGTAGTGGCAACCGATATTTTCCCGGGGTATTTACCTTGACTCACAATTACTTTGATACCCTGTGACACCTCTATTTCATTGAATGAAGATGTCTTGATCTCCTTTTTAATGGTCGCGTCAGAGTCTTTCCCGTTGTTGACGTTTCCACTCGTGGCGGTGATGCATCCTGTAAGCATCATTGCCATGATGGCGAAGCTTGAAATAAATTTTGTCTTCATATCGAAAAATACTATATAATTAATTATTCTGCTGCTTGGAAAGATATTCCCGATACATATCCCTCAGTTGTTCGGGACTCACTTCGAGCACTGCAAGTCGTGAGAAGAATAGTTCGCTTTCCTCTCCAAGAAGTGTGTCAAGCCTCATTTTCCTTATTGTTTCGACGGCACTTTCCGCTACGAAAAATCCGAGTCCCCGCTTATTGAATATGACTCCTTGCCGTTCCAAAATCTCGAATGCTCGTGCCGCGGTGGCGGGATTTACCTGTTGCGATACCGCATATTCCCTAACACTCGGTATGCGCTCAAGTTTACGATACTCATCTAAAAGTATACGATCGCATATCTGATCGGCAAGTCTTACATATATAGGTCTGTTATCAGTCTGTATCATATTATTATTTTTTCATGAATCGCTGTATAATCTGGGTATTCTTGAACTGTAACCACGTGATAAACCAGCAACCAATATTAAGCGCCGACAAGACGATGATCACACACCACAAGAAGATATCAGGATTCTCAAAGAATTTAAAAAATTCTTCAAAATTGAAATTTGAGAAAACACCCGTGATGAGAAATATCGCGCCGATCCATTGTACTGCCATTAACACAATCCAAGTCTTAAGCCATGACAGTTTAGGCCAAAGAGAACTTCCCAAGGTATATATTGAATTGCCTGCCAATGCCAAAAGAATGAATATTGCAACAATATAACCGGATTCTTTTACTGAAGAAAAGAAATCCCTTATACCCTCCATCATTACTCCGCAGCCACCGAATGACAACTGAATAATGGCGCATCCTATAAAGAATCCTATCGCAAGAGCGATGAATCCGCAAATAAGATAGACGAACATACGTAGCAAAAATTTCTCTGTCAACGAGGCAGGTTGCATGAGCGTGACTATCCTCTGCTTTTTACTGCTCAGACTACTGAATGTAAGAGAACCAAAAACTGTCAGACCAATGAAGAATACCCACAATTCGAAAGCAAGAAACATTGATGAATAAGATATCTGTCTTGCTTTAATCATGCCGCCTGTAACAAGCAAGTACGTTTTCTTAATTTCATTAATTTCGCTTATGGCATTTATGCTGATCAACACCGCTATCGCGACGAAAACGCCTAAAGCGGAGAGCACCAGTTTAAGATAGTTTCCCTTGTTTACGATAAAGTCTGATTTTGCAAGGATCGCAAGTCTTTCCATTGAAAAGGACTTGTCGCTGTATTTATTTGCTGTCTCCATAATTTCAGTATTAAAAAAATTCAGTTATTCATGCCATGTTCCGAGCGTGAATATATATAATTGAATAGAGCCTCGAGATTAACCTCTGTTTCCGGCAGATCGGGTGTACGCATCTTCATAAACGCATATCCGCCCATGACAGGCTCGCTCCATATCACACCGTTTTCCGGCAATAAAGGAGCAAGTCCGAACATGAATTTCTCCTGTAAGGCAGCAATGGACTCATCAAGCTGTATGCCGTTGTTGTCCATGATCGTCACATGATCAAGGAGCTGATCAAGGTCACGCACCTGATGAGTGGATATGATAATAGTGCGCTCGTCATTCATTGTCTTAACCACAGCCTTTCTAAACTCACTCTTGCCGGGGATATCAAGTCCGTTGGTGGGTTCGTCCATAAGAAGCACCGGAGTATGGCAAGCAAGAGCAAACGCCAAAAATGCTTTCTTTCTCTGGCCCATCGACAGGGATCCGAGATGGATGTCGGGAGATAGATTGAAGTGGGAGAGAGCTTCAACCAGAGATTCCTCCGAGAAGTTGGGATAAAATGGCGAATACGCTTTGACGTAAGATGCAAGAGAAATCGATGGCACATCAATTTCTTCCGGAACAAGGAATATACTGCTGAGAAACGCAGGATCCTTGTCCCATGGATTGAAACCATTGACCTCAACCTCTCCGGTTTTAGCCTTCAGAAGTCCTGAAATCAGATATAGCAGTGTGCTCTTTCCGGCGCCGTTGGCTCCGAGAAGCCCCACAATCTTTCCGGAAGAGAGTTCCATGCTGAAATCTGCAATGGAATCCCTCTTGCTTCCGGAATAGCGGTAAGATACATTTTTTAATAAAATCATTTTCTCTTATTTTTAATTAAGTAGCTCACAGAAATTAAACGATAATGTAATTCAAGCAGCTTGAAAAGATCTTGACATGATAACTGCGGCTAATTTTGGCCATCTTGGCTTTGTCGCAAATTTATCTCGCATTTATCATATCATTAATTTTTGCGAGCTACTTAATAACAACCATCTATACTATTG
>CAMWJD010000174.1 GCA_947174515.1 uncultured Porphyromonadaceae bacterium | reverse complement strand
ATGAAATTCACTAAGATGCATGGATGCGGCAATGACTATGTCTATATTGATTGCCGCGATGGAGTTCCGGAGAATGTCAATGAGTTGGCAGTCAGACTTAGTGACCGGCATAAAGGTGTCGGTGGTGATGGAATAATACTCATTTGCCAATCAGATAAGGCAGATTTCTTGATGCGTATCTTCAATGCCGACGGTTCGGAAGGGAAGATGTGCGGCAATGGAATACGCTGCGTGGCAAAGTATGTGTTCGATAAAGGATTGACAGACAAGCATCATCTAAAAATCGATTCCTTGTCAGGTGTTAAGATAATCGATATTGCACCCGAAGCCAATCCGGGAGACTACGAAACTTGGGTAACTGTCGATATGGGAAAACCGGAGACTGAGGCAATAGAAGAAACCATCAGGCTATCTGATGGCTCAGAACTTACAGGAAGCATCATATCAATGGGGAATCCTCATTTCGTGTGCTTTTCTGAAGAATCACCCTCAGATAAAACAGTGCTATGCACCGGGCCATTGGCAGAGAAGCATGAGCGGTTTCCTGATCGTTCGAATATTGAGTTTGCCCGGATAGCAGAGAAAGATGAAGTGGAGATGAGAGTATGGGAACGAGGCAGCGGCGAGACCATGGCATGTGGCACCGGAGCTTGCGCTACGGCTGTGGCCGCTATCCTGCGAGGACTCACCGGCAATGACATTACCGTGCATTTGCGCGGAGGAGACTTAAAGATAAAGCTCGACGAGCGAGGACATGTCATGATGACCGGGCCTGCCGTGGCAGTATTTGACGGAACCCTTATCGATGATTAATGTCAATTCCCAATTCTAAATTCTAAATTCTAAATTCTAAATTCCCAATTAAACAAATGATACAGGTAAATGATAACTTTTTGTTGCTTCCGGAGTCTTATCTTTTTTCTGAAGTGGCAAGACGAGTGAAAGAATTTCAGGAGGAGAATCCGGACGTGAAAGTAATTCGTATGGGTATCGGCGACGTGACCCGCCCTCTTTGCAAAGCCGCTATAGAGGCCATGCATAAAGCCGTGGATGATGAAGCCGCCACAGAAACATTCCATGGATATGGACCGGAACAAGGTTATTCTTTCCTACGCGATAAGATTGCGGATTTCGACTATAACAAACGGGGCATAGACATTTCAGCCGATGAGATTTTTATCGGAGACGGAGCTAAGAGCGACCTCGGAAATTTCTTTGATATCCTGGCACAAAATTCAATAGTAGCCGTCACTGATCCGGTATATCCTGTATATGTGGACACCAACGTCATGGGAGGTCGCGGCGGCAAACGACATGGAGAGCATCATGAAGGAATTATATATTTGCCAATCAACAAAGGGAATCGATACATGCCCCAATTACCGGGAAAGCGACCTGACGTGATATATCTGTGCAGTCCGAACAATCCGACCGGAACCGCAATGACCCGCAACGAGCTGAAAGAATGGGTGGATTATGCGCGAAGAGAAGGATGTCTCATTCTATTTGACTCAGCATATGAAGCTTACATTCACAGCGATGATGTGCCGCATAGCATATACGAGATCGATGGTGCCAAAGAAGTGGCAGTGGAATTCCGCAGTTTCTCCAAGACAGCAGGATTCACGGGGGTGCGATGCGGCTATACCGTGGTGCCCTTTACCCTGAAAGGACACGATTCAAAAGGAGAGGAAGTGAGCCTCAACCGCCTGTGGAACCGCAGACAATGCACAAAATTCAATGGCGCATCCTACATTTCTCAGCGAGCAGCCGAAGCAGTCTACCGGGAAGAAGGGAGAAAGCAGATTGAGAAGTCGATAGAATATTATATGGAAAATGCGCGCATGATGCGGGATTCTCTGAGCAACGCCGGATATGAAGTGATCGGAGGTGTAGATTCTCCATACATCTGGCTAAAGACACCGGATGGCATGTCTTCATGGGAGTTCTTTGACCATCTTCTCAAATTACATGGCATCGTGGGCACACCCGGATCCGGCTTCGGGAAAGAGGGAGAAGGGTATCTAAGACTGACTGCCTTCAATACGCATGAAGCAACGCGCGAAGCCCTCTCAAGAATCACTAATGCATAATTGAGCAATGAGAAAATGAACCGGGAAGCCTCTTCCCGTGTTAATTCTTCGAGAAATTATAGGGTCTGTATAGTCTATGGGCCCTATAAACAAAAACCTTAATAAACCTTTAAAAACACAAGCACTATGGGAAATAACATTAATCTCGCAACAGCTCAGGCAGCAGCACAAGTATCTAAAACAGCAGCAGAAATATCGTCAGAATCAGCGAAAATTGCAGCTGAGTCAGGACTTGCAGCGGCTAAGGATATTGCTGCAGAAAAGTATGCCGATGTAAAGGCAGCGGCATCAGACAAACTTTCGGATGTCAAGGACGCAGCTCAGGCAGCCGCGACTCAAGCACAAGACAAGGCTTCGGAAATAAAAGACAATCTGCAGGATAAATTCTCCGACGCTAAAGACGCGCTTGGCGACAAGATGGATCAGGCAAAAGACAAATTGAGCGGCATGGCGGCGCAGGCTCTCGGCAAAATATCTGAATTAGCTTCCAAGGCCTCAGATGCGCTGAGCAAAGATGAATGACCTATCATGAATTATAATCAGCTCACAGGAATTAATCGATAAACCAGAGCCCGTTTCAAAAAATTTGAGATGGGCTCCTGATTTTTTTATTTGAATCGAATTTTTAAGGGTTAGATAATTGCTCATGCCGCTTCTTTTAATTAACTTTGCAGATATTTCGCAATCGTGCATTATGAATTATGCATTATGAATTGATAAAACTATGAATAAGATAGCAAGATATTTAGCAATGGCAGCTTCCGTGGCTGCAATAGCAGCAGCCGGAGGATGCGGCGATAAGGGTTTCAGAATTGAAGGAGAGCTCTCAGACAGCGACGGTGACAAGGTGCTCCTTGAAAAAGCGGACTTCGCCGGCTATTGGACTATTGTGGACTCCGCCAGAACCGACAGCAAAGGTAAATTCAAGTTTTCGCAACCCAGACAAAGCGGGCCGGAAATATTCCGTCTTAATCTTGACGACAAATACATCTATCTCCCGATTGACTCCACGGAAACCCTCACGGTGGAGAGCAGCAAAACGGGATTCGGTCATGACTTTACAGTCTCCGGCACCGAGCAAGCCCGCCAAATGGCTCAGTTTGAAAAAGAACTGATCGCCTTTATGCCATATTTCAATAATGCAGACTCACTGAAAGACTTCAAAAAACGCATATACACACAATATATGCACGACAGCAAAGGAAATGTGATGTCTTACTACATCCTGACAAAGACGGTAGGCAACCGACTCCTGTTTGATCCGGCCACAGATGACTACCGATTTATAGTGGCCGTCGCCAACAATTACAGCCATTACAATCCGGATGACTCACACACTCCATTCCTTCTTAATTTGGCCCGTGCCTCCCAACGCCATCACAATGACATGAACGGTATCCACAAAGTGATCGATGCAACTGAAATATCAATGTTTGAGATCGCCCTTAATGACGAAAACGGCACAGAACGTAGACTTTCGGAATTAGTAGACAAAGGGAAACCTGTGGTAGTGGCATTCACTCTGATGCGTGACGGAGCCACACCGGAAATCAACCGCCAACTTGCCAAACTTTATAATGCAGGACGCGTCGACATTTACAATATAAGCCCGGATCCTGACCAATACGGATGGCGCGAAGCGGCTTCCAATCTACCTTGGACCACCGTTCTGGATCCATCGGCAGGTCAAGACAAGGCATTCCGTCAATACAATGTCAGCGAGCTGCCCACATTCTTCATCTACAAAAACGGCGAGCTTTCAGCCCGATGCTCAAACGTGAAAGAAATACTTGAGAATCTTTAAGTAGCAAACAAAAATTAAACGATATACGTACAAACATGCAACAATCTTGCATGTATAAATTTTCATTATCTGCTTATGATGGATTGGAAAGATGCACTTGCCTCACTGAG
>CAMWJD010000173.1 GCA_947174515.1 uncultured Porphyromonadaceae bacterium | reverse complement strand
TATTCACTACCGGAAAGATATGAACCACCGCAGTAAAAAAATACTCTCCTATATCTTCTCAATAGCCATCGTGGCTGCAGCTGCCTGTTGGGTAGGCGGCAAGTTTATTCATCTTGGGAATGTCGAGTTTACCGACAATGCGCAGATAGACCGTCAGATTGTCCCTGTCAACAGCCGCGTGCAAGGATACATAAAGGAAATCAGATTTAATGAATATCAGAAGGTAAGAAAGGGTGATACGCTCGTCATCATCGACGATGCCGATATGAGGCTTAATGTGGCGAGGGCAAAGGCTGAATATGCCAATGCAGTGGCAGGACGGAGCGTGGCAGACAGATCTGTAGCATCGGCTTCCGCCAATGTGGCTGTGAGCGAGGCTTCGATAGCAGAAGCCAAGGCTCAGATGGAAATGGCAGCCACAGACCTTGCCAGATATGAGAAACTGCTTGAGAAGGACGCTGTCACTCGTCAGCAATATGACGGCGCTGTCACTGATTATAAATCAAGGAAGGCTCGTTACGACATGCTTGTGCGCCAGAGAGGTGCCACATCATCAGTGGTGGATGTCAGCCGCCAGCGCATCACGCAATCCGAGGCTGGAATTGATCTTGCGCAAGCCA
The DNA here is from genome assembly GCA_947174515.1 of uncultured Porphyromonadaceae bacterium. Classification (GTDB taxonomy): domain Bacteria; phylum Bacteroidota; class Bacteroidia; order Bacteroidales; family Muribaculaceae; genus Lepagella. Next base: position 3,391 of record CAMWJD010000173.1, on the reverse strand, counting down.
TGCTTGAGACGGCTGAGCTTAACCTTAGCTATACGGTGATAGTGGCACCGTGCGACGGGTTTACATCACGGAAAGAAATTCAGGTGGGGCAGCTTGTGCAACCCGGTCAGACATTGCTTGACGTGGTGGATGCCAACGATGTATGGGTGACAGCAAACTTCAAGGAAACACAACTGAAGCATATCCATCCGGGAAGCAAGGTTGAAATCAAGGTGGATGCTATTCCCGGAGAAACTTTTGAAGGAACAGTATCCGCGATTTCTACAGCGACGGGATCCTCATTATCGCTGATGCCTCAGGACAATTCGGCCGGTAATTTCGTAAAGGTGCGTCAGCGTGTTCCGGTAAGGATTGAACTCGGTCCGTCGTGCAGTGGTGAGGATCTTGAGAGACTGCGGGCCGGCATGAATGTGGAATGTCTTGTCCGTTATTAATATGGGAGATTGGCATGCTAAGCAGGGACCTTTTGATATCCCTGATTTACCTGACTATATTCCCAGTCGGCTCAAGCCTTGGATTTTCATATTCTTTGTGCTGATAGTGCAGTTCTCGGGAGGATTGTATCTGGCGGCGGCTTCTGACATGGTGGGCACTACCGCTCTTATGCAGGAAGATATTTTGATGGCAGGATACGCTTCACTCATCGGGCTTGCCGTGAACTTCGCGGTGATGTTCCGTATCAAGTTCAGATTTTCCAACCGCACGCAGCTTATTGCGGCAGGATGCGTGTTAATTGCCGCCAACATAATATGTGCGCGCACCACATGTGTCCCTCTGCTCGTCATCACATGTTTTGTGGCTGGATGGTTTAGGATGCAGGCGACACTTGCATGCAACTCAACCATTCAGTTATGGTTGACTCCGGTGCGGGATATGGCTATTTTCTTTTGCTATGTCTATATATTGGTGGATAGTGTAATACAGTTGAGCGGCATAGCTACAATATACACTGCCTTCCATTTTGAATGGGAGTATATGCACTGGATCATGATTGGGTTGCTTGCCTTGATGATCTTAATGGTTATGATATTGCTAAAGCCTGTGCGAGGACCGATGTATATTCCACTTCTGGGCATTGACTGGATAGGAGCGTTGCTTTGGGCCGGATTCATGATGTGCTTTACATTTATTTGTGTATATGGCAATTTCTATGATTGGTGGGCAGCTGCGGAGATCAGAGGTGCGACACTTTTGGGACTCGTCTGTATGGGTATTAATCTCTGGAGGGCTACCTTCCTGCATCATCCCTACATATCGTTTCAGGCCATGAAGAACCGTAATGTGATCCGGGCTACACTTGTTTACTTGGTGTTTTTTACACTTCTGGCGACAGAACACGTATTTGAACATTCGTATGCTGCAAGTATACTCGGGTTTGACGAGACCAACCTAATAGATCTGAACTGGTATGTGTTTGCCGGGATTATAGCGGGTTGCGGATTCACTTACTTCACGTTTGCATTGCGTAAATGGAGATACAAGACCATGACTGCCATAGGATTCGCTCTTGCGGCGGTGTATCTGGCATATTTTTATTTCCTAATAGACTACGGAGTGGAAAAGGAGATGCTGTTTATCCCTCTGTTTGCACGCGGCATGGCCTCGGTGATCATTTCTATTGTGTTTCTTACATCGATAGTGCAGAGTGGACTTCCGTTTACAGTGTTTCCGCAGGCATTGACGATCAACGGTTTTACGGGTGCAGTGATGGGAGCAGTTTTGGGTCCGGCGCTTATAGGAGAACTGCTGAGGCATACGATTGCAAAGAATGTGTCGCTTATTAGTGGCAATATTGTTGATTTTAATCCGGATGTGGCGCATATGCCGGCTTTGGAGCTGTTAGGGATGGTGCAGAAGCAGGCTCTTGTAGTTTCAATGAAAGAAATATATGGATGGTTGCTGATTGTCGCATTGGTTTCGCTACTGCTTATACTTGTCGGATATGGACCAGTGCGTCCGTGGGCTATTTTCCCTAAATGGAGGAATATCCGTCGCAGTCTTTGGCGACTTGTCGGAAGAGATGCAAGAGTTCCGAGCCGGGAATCTATGATGTGATTCCGATTTCTGATCTGAACTCTGAACTCCGGTAATGCGTTAGGAAGGTATGAATGGAATAATTGTCGGGCTTTTGTTGCCGTTTTTGGGAACCACCCTCGGGGCGGCATGTGTATTTCTTATGAAAGAGAGTATAGCGCCCCGTCTGCAAAAGGCCCTTACAGGTTTTGCTGCGGGGGTGATGGTGGCTGCGTCTGTATGGTCGCTTCTGATCCCTTCTATTGAGATGACAGGCAAGGAAGGGCTGGCAAGCATTATTCCTGCTATCGTGGGTTTCTTGATTGGCATATTGTTTCTTCTTTTCCTTGATATTATTATCCCTCACCAGCATATTGACAGCAATGAGAGCGAAGGTCCGGAATCTCATCTTTCTAAAACTGCGAAGCTGGTGTTTGCCATAACATTGCATAATCTGCCGGAAGGCATGGCGGTGGGTGTGGCTCTTGCCGGAGTTCTTGAGCATAATTCGTATATGTCTATGGCGGGTGCGGTAGCGTTGTCGATAGGGATCGCGATACAGAATTTTCCTGAAGGTGCGATTGTGTCGATGCCATTGCGGAGCGCCGGAAACTCCCGTAGACGCTCGTTCCTGATGGGAGCTTTGAGCGGTGTGGTTGAGCCGGTGGGCGCTATCCTCACCATTTTGCTGGCTTCTGTGATTGTGCCTTTGCTTCCGTATCTGCTTGCGTTTGCTGCAGGTGCGATGATTTATGTGGTGGTGGAGGAACTGATACCCGAGACACAGGAAGGAGCACATTCCAATCTTGGAACCATTGGTTTTTCATTAGGCTTTGTCCTCATGATGGCCTTGGACGTAGTGCTCGGATAGCGGAACAGAATATCAAAAATTAGGTTGAATTGAAAAAAATTAGTAATTTTGCGTAATATGTAAGTAGCGAATGAAAAATTATGCAGGAATTAAGAGATGGGCTATCAGTGTATGAGTTTAAGCCCTATAATCGAAATAATCAATGTCGATATAAAAAATAATCTCCAGAAAGAGGCCGGTTCGTTGAAGAATAAGATGCCTACAATGACTGTACCGACAGCTCCTATACCTGTCCATACCGGATAAGCGGTACCGATGGGTATTGTCTGTACTGCTTTTGCCAAGAGTGTCATGCTAAGGGTAAGACATGCAAGGAACCCGATACCCCAGAGACACCAGGGTGTTCCTGACAGCCCTTTCATTTTGCCGAGACAAAATGCGAAGCCGGTTTCAAAGCATCCGGCAATGATAAGAAGAATCCAATTCATATCTCAAAATTACAATTTTGACAATGAAGTTGTTTAAACTTATTTTTTTATTAATATTTCGTCAGGTTTTCGAGCAGAT
>CAMWJD010000172.1 GCA_947174515.1 uncultured Porphyromonadaceae bacterium | reverse complement strand
ACAAACATAATCAAAGAAATAAAAATAATCTGAGAAATAAACAGAATCAAAGAAAAAACAGAATTTGAGAAATAAACAGAATCAAGAAATAAACATAATTAGAGAAATAAACAGAATCAAGAAATAAACATAATTTGAGTAAAATAAATTATCCCGAATTCAAAATCCCTAATTCAGAATTATTCTAAATTCTAAATTCTAAATTCTCAATTATTCTCAATTCTCAATTCTCAATTCTCAATTATTCTAAATTCTAAATTCTAAATTCTAAATTCTAAATTATTTTTATTATCTTTGCACTTTAATACAAGAATATAAATTTAATTCTCATTAAAATGGGATTCAGTAATATATTAAAATCAATATTCGGCGACCAGAGTGAACGCGCGGTGCGTCCGCTATGGACTCGCTTGCAGAAAGAAATCAATCCGATTTCGGAGCAGATCAAAGACATCTCCAATGATGAACTTCGCGATAGAATCAACGTTATCCGCGACGATATCCGTGGTGAGGCAAAGACGTATAAAGACAAAATGGCCGATATCCGCAAGCAGATCGAGACCATGGAGTTTGATAAGCGCGAACCATACTGGAAAGAAATTGACTCCTTGAAGGAGGAGATGTATAAAATGTATGCGCGCAAGCTTGATGCCGCGCTTCCTGAGGTGTTTGCCGTGATTAAAGAGACGGCCCGTCGCTTCGCCGGCAACGATACCATTGAGGTGACAGCTGATGAGTTTGACCGTAATCTCGCTGCCAAAGGCAAGGACTTTATTACCATTGACGGTGATAAGGCCATATATAAGACTTCATGGATTGCCGGAGGCAATGAGATGAAGTGGGATATGGTGCACTATGACGTGCAGCTTATCGGCGGTATGGTGCTTCATGGCATCCTGCAGGGTGACAAGACTTCAAACAATATCGCCGAGATGGCTACAGGTGAGGGTAAAACTCTCGTCGCGACTCTCCCGGTATTCCTCAATGCCCTCACGGGTGAGGGTGTGCATGTGGTGACGGTGAACGACTATCTGGCTAAGCGTGACTCCGAATGGATGGGACCTCTTTATGAGTTCCACGGTCTTTCGGTTGCTTGCATTGACAAGACGGAACCCAACTCTCCTGAAAGACGTGAAGCTTATCGCTGTGACATCACTTTCGGCACCAACAACGAATTCGGCTTCGATTATCTTCGCGATAATATGGCTACTCAGATCACCGATCTGGTGCAGCGTGACGATCATTATTACGCTATCGTCGACGAGACAGACTCTGTGCTTATCGACGACGCAAGAACTCCGCTTATTATTTCCGGACCTATTCCGAAGGGCGATGATCAGATGTTTAATGAGTTCAAGCCTAATGTAGAGAAGGTGGTGAATGCACAGCGTAAGCAGGCGCAGGCTCTTCTGCTTGAGGCTAAGGATAAGATTGCGGCTGCTATGAGCGGCGATCCTGAGAGAATCAAGAAGTATGATAAGGGCGACGGAAAGAAGCCGCTGACTGCTCAGGAACTTCTTGAAGACGGTGGTCTTGCGCTTTTCAGAGTGTATAAGAGCCTTCCCAAGCACGGCCCGCTCATCCGCTATCTCAGCGAAGAAGGAATCAAGCCTATACTTCTCAAGACTGAAGAGAAATATATGCAAGACAACAACAGGGAAATGCCGGTTGCTGTCGAGCCGCTCTATTTTGTAGTGGATGAAAAAAATCATAGCATCGAGCTCACCGACAAAGGTATTCAGGTGCTGACCGATACTACTCAGGACCCTCACTTCTTCGTCTTGCCCGATATCACGACACAGCTTGCCGAAGTCGACAATATGGATGCCACTGATGAAGAAAAGCATCAGAAAAAAGACGACTTGCTTCAGGAATATAGCGTGAAGTCGGAACGTGTGCATACAGTCAATCAACTCTTGAAAGCATATACTCTCTTTGATAAGGACATAGAATATGTGATTGACGACAATAAGATTAAGATTGTCGATGAGCAGACAGGCCGTATCATGGAAGGTCGTCGTTATTCCGACGGCTTGCACCAGGCTATTGAGGCAAAAGAAGGAGTAAAGGTGGAAGCCGCTACCCAGACTTATGCCACTATTACGCTGCAGAACTATTTCCGCATGTATAGAAAGCTCGCCGGCATGACAGGTACTGCCATGACGGAAGCCGGAGAGTTCTACGACATATACAAGATGGAAGTCGTGGAAATCCCGACCAACCGTCCGGTGATTAGAAACGACCAAAAAGACCGTGTATATCGCACGAAGAAGGATAAATATAATGCGGTGATTAAGGAAGTTGAAGACATGGTGGCGCAAGGACGTCCTGTGCTTGTCGGTACGACATCGGTTGAGATTTCCGAACTTTTGAGCCGCATGCTTCAGTTGCGGAAGATTCCTCATCAGGTGCTTAATGCCAAGCTGCATCAGAAGGAGGCCGACATCGTGGCCCAGGCCGGTAAGACAGGGACTGTGACTATCGCAACCAACATGGCGGGTCGCGGTACCGACATCAAGCTTACTCCGGAAGTGAAAGAAGCCGGTGGTCTGGCCATTATCGGCACCGAACGTCATGAATCCCGCCGTGTCGACCGTCAGCTTCGCGGACGTGCCGGACGCCAGGGCGACCCCGGAAGCTCCGTATTCTTCGTGTCTTTTGAAGACAACCTCATGCGCCTGTTTGCCGGCGAGAAAATCTTCAAGATGCTCGACAGAATGGGATTTGAGGAAGGCGAGATGCTGGAGTCCAAAATGCTGAGTTCCTCGATTGAAAAAGCTCAGAAAAGAGTTGAGGAGAATAACTTCGGCATACGCAAGCGCCTCGTGGAATATGACGATGTGATGAACGCGCAGCGTACCGCTATCTATGGCAAGCGCCAGAATGCTCTCAAGGGTGAAAGAATCGGAACTGATATCGCAAACATGATCTACGATACAGCCCAGAGCATTGCCGACATGGGGTATGACTACAATGAGTTCATGATGGAAGTGCGTAAGACACTTGCTATCGAACCAAACTTTACCGAGGAAGAATATCGCAAGGCTGACAAGAATGAGATCACCAATAAGCTAACTGATGAAGCACTCACCGCTTATTATCGCAATCGCGACAAGATAGCGGCTGCCGCCATGCCATATATCAAAGATTTTGTAGAGCAGCAAAATGCTTCCGGCGTTGTGGGTGTTCCGGTCACTGATGGTCGGAGATTCTTCAATATCCGGTGTGATCTGAAGGAAGCTTACGAAAATGAATGTCGTCCAATTGTAAAAGGTTGGGAAAAGGCTGTCCTTCTTCAGGCTATTGACAGCGCTTGGCAAGAGCAACTTCGGGAGCTTGACGAGCTGCGCAAGTCGGTTCAGAACGCTAGTTACGAACAGAAGGATCCTCTCGTGATTTATAAACTTGAGGCCTACGGACTCTGGAAAAATATGCTTGAGGAGATGAATTCAAAAGCAGTCGCTACTCTCATGCGTGGCAAACTCGCCGCTCCGGACTATGAGGAAGCAAAGGCTCAGCGTGAGGCTCAGATTGCTGCGCAGCAGGCTAAAGCTCAAGCCGAGGCTCTTCAGGCTCAGGCGCAGAGGAATGCTCAGGCTGCCGCTTATACTCGCACTCAGGAAATACGCCGTGAATATGGTGCTCCTGCCGGATCAAATCCTTATGCCAACTATTCCACTACCCGTGAGACTTATGAGGGAGAGAATGCTCAACGCCAGGCAGCTCAGAACGTAAATCGCCAGCAACAGCAAGTTCGTCAGCCTGTCAAGGCGCAACCTAAGGTCGGACGTAATGATCCTTGTCCTTGTGGAAGCGGCAAAAAGTATAAGAATTGTCACGGTAAAGGTTTGTGATCATGGAAAAAGAATATTATATCGTTGTGAATGAAAACCGCGAGGGTCCATTTTCATTGCAACAGCTCGCGGAAAGAGGTATAGAGCCATCCACACTGGTCTGGACTGCCGGTCTGGCAGACTGGACCAGGGCGGATGCCATTCCTGAACTTGGAGCGCTACTTCAAAACCAAA
>CAMWJD010000171.1 GCA_947174515.1 uncultured Porphyromonadaceae bacterium | reverse complement strand
AAAGTATTGCTACTCGGCTCGGGAGCCCTCAAGATAGGACAGGCGGGCGAATTTGACTATTCAGGATCGCAGGCACTTAAAGCACTGCGCGAAGAAGGAATAGAATCTGTGCTAATCAATCCGAATATCGCCACAATTCAGACATCGGAAGGCGTAGCGGACAAAGTCTATTTCCTTCCTATCACCCCACAATTCGTAGAAGAAGTAATCAAGAAAGAACGCCCTGACGGCATACTGCTTGCCTTTGGAGGGCAGACAGCCTTGAACTGCGGCACTCAGTTGTATCTGGATGGCACACTTGAAAAATATGGAGTAAAAGTATTGGGAACTTCCGTAGAGGCCATCATGATTACGGAAGACCGTGATCTCTTTGTGAAGAAACTTGATGAAATAGACATAAAGACACCGGTGTCGCAAGCTGTAGAAAGTCTTGAAGACGCGATAGAAGTGGCTCATAAGATAGGTTATCCGGTAATGGTCAGATCGGGCTATGCGCTTGGAGGTCTTGGATCAGGCATATGCAACAACGACGAAGAATTCATCAAACATTGTGAAAGTGCTCTCGCCTATTCGCGCCAGATCCTTGTCGAAGAATCACTGAAAGGATGGAAGGAAATAGAATTTGAGGTGATTCGAGATAAAAACGATCTCTGTTTCACTGTGGTACCGATGGAAAATTTCGACCCGCTTGGGATACATACCGGAGAAAGCATAGTTGTAGCTCCCATTGTATCGCTTAAGCCCGAGCAGATCAAGATGCTTGAAGAAATTGCAACAAAGGTTGTCCGCCATATCGGCATAGTGGGAGAATGTAACATTCAATATGCCTTCAATTCAGAAACCAACGACTATCGCATAATTGAGATCAATGCTCGCCTGAGCCGTTCCTCCGCTCTTGCCTCAAAAGCATCCGGATATCCGCTTGCCTTCGTAGCGGCAAAGCTCGCCTTGGGATACACCCTTGACCAAATCGGAGAGCCGGGTACGCCAAACTCAGCGGCAAAAGCACCCGAAGTGGACTATATGATAGTAAAGATACCACGCTGGGATCTTTCGAAATTTGTAGGTGTAGACCGCGAGATAGGCAGCTCGATGAAGTCGGTGGGTGAGATAATGTCAATCGGCAAATCATTTGAAGAAATCATGCAAAAGGGTCTGAGAATGATCGGCCAAGGAATGCACGGATTCGTAGGTAACAATGACTTCCACGTAGAAGATCTGGACCATGCGTTGACCCATCCTACAGACTCGCGTATCTTTGCAATAGCACAAGCACTGGAAGAAGGGTACACACCTGAGAAAGTGGCAGATCTTACAAAAATCGACATATGGTTTATCGATAGGTTAAACAATATCGTGCGCTTCGCCAATAAGCTTAAGGAACGTGGCGGCAGTGTGGCTGATCTGGATCGCGAGACCCTTCTTGAAGCAAAGAAACTTGGATTTTCCGATTTCCAGATAGCGCGTCTTGTAGAGAATCCATCAGGAAATATGGAAAACGAGATGCTGAAGGTCAGGAGCCGCAGAAAAGAGCTTAATGTGACACCTTTCGTGAGACGCATCAATACAGTTGCATCAGAATACCCTGAACTCACAAACTATCTCTATGTGACATACGATGCTAAAGAAAACTCAATTCCATATGAATTTAATGCACGCAACAACATTATCGTATTGGGATCGGGCGCTTATCGAATCGGAAGTTCAGTAGAGTTTGACTGGTGTTCGGTCAACGCCGCCACCACATGCCGCAAACTCGGCTATAAGGCAGTGATGATCAACTACAATCCCGAGACAGTGTCGACCGACTATGACATGTGCGACCGTCTCTACTTCGATGAATTGAGTTTCGAGAGAGTCATGGATATCATCGATCTCGAGACACCCTATGGAGTAATCGTAAGTGTAGGTGGCCAGATTCCCAACAATCTTGCAATGAAACTCTATCGCAGTCACGTGCCGGTGCTTGGCACATCGCCAATATCAATTGACCGCGCAGAAAACCGCCATAAATTTTCAGCGATGCTCGATCAGCTTGGTATCGATCAACCGAGATGGAAAGAACTGACTACCGAAGATGAAATCCATAAGTTTGTGGAAGAAGTAGGGTTCCCCGTTCTGATCCGCCCGAGCTATGTGCTTTCAGGTGCCGCAATGAATGTATGTTATGACTACGAGCAGATGCATGAATTTCTTGGTCAGGCTACCAAGGTGTCGAAAGAATATCCTGTTGTCATATCTGAATTCCTTGAGAACACAAAAGAAATTGAATTTGATGCGGTGGCAAGAAACGGAAAAATTGTGGAATATGCTATTTCCGAACATGTGGAATATGCGGGCGTTCACTCCGGAGATGCGACTCTTGTATTCCCCGCTCAACGCATATATATGGCCACTGCACGCCGAATCAAGCGCATCAGTGCCCGAATTGCAGAAGCATTGAACATTTCCGGTCCTTTCAATATTCAATATCTTGCAAAAGACAACTATGTGAAAGTGATAGAGTGCAACCTCCGTGCATCTCGCTCCTTCCCCTTCGTCAGCAAAGTGCTCAAGAAAAATTTCATTGACACAGCCACACGAATCATGCTGGGCGAGAAACCGGCGGTAGTGGACACTTCCACATTTGACATCAACTATATCGGAGTGAAAGCTTCCCAATTCTCATTTGCGAGATTGCATAAAGCCGATCCCGTACTTGGAGTCGATATGTCGTCGACCGGAGAGGTAGGCTGTCTTGGCAAAGACTTTGACGAGGCGCTTCTTAATGCCCTCATCTCAGTAGGACATCACGTGCCGGAGAAGGGAGTCTTGGTAAGTTCCGGATATGCCCGCGCAAAAGTAAATATGCTTGAGGCCTGTCGTCTTCTTGAAGGCAAGGGAATTCCTATTTATGCCACACCGGGCACATATTCATATCTAACAGCAAACGGTGTCAAGGCAACCGAGGTATGCTGGCCCGATGAAGAAGGGATCTCAGTGCTTGATATCATAGCGGAACATAAAGTAGATCTCGTCATCAACATTCCAAAGAATCATACGAAACGTGAACTGACCAACGGCTACAAGATACGCCGTGCAGCCATCGACCACAACATACCCCTTATGACCAATGCCCGATTGGCAATGGCATTTATCAAAGCTTTTGTGGCTCGGCCTGTTGAAAGCATCGGAATCACCGCATGGCAAGAATATTAAGAATCTTTCTAATATTCAAAAATACTATAAAAAAACTCCCGAAGATTTTTCGGGAGTTTTTATTTTTCACAATCTAAAATTGATTTTTTAATTGAATTTTAATATATGTTTTTTGTCAATAAAAATATTTTTAGTAATTTTGTAGCGTAGAAAGAAGGATAACCATCAACTATCCTCACAAGGGAAATGTCAGCATAACTTCAAAGCTTTATCACATTTCCGACCGATTCCCCCACAATTCAAACAATTTTCATTGACACCCATAAACAGGTACACTTCCAAAATATAATATATGTTAACACTTGAAGAACTGGAGACATGGGATGACGCACGTCTTCAAAAGACAGCAGAAGAATTCGGGATGAAAAATCCTTCATCTGCTGATCGACAGACAGTATTATTCCATATCATAGACAATCAAGCAATCAATACTGCAAAAGAAGCTGTGAAATCCACAAAAAAGCGTAAAGGCAAAGCTTCTGTTGCAGCTATAGAAACACCTAATGAAATCCAACCTAAGAAACGGGGACGCAAACCAAAAAATAAAATCGAGGAAGCAGCGGAAGGTAAAGAAACTGTAACCTTAGCAGAATCTACCGAAAAAACAGATATCCCGACACAGGCCACTCCCGTAGAAGCAGCCCCGAAAAAGAGAGGAAGAAAATCAAAAGCCGAATTAGCCGCCATCAAGGCTCAGCAAGAAGCTGAGACCAAAGCCAAACAGGAGACAGAAAACGCTGCTGAAGCTGAAGCAAAAGTGACAGAAAAAGAATCTGCCACCGATACCCCCCAACCCAAAAAGAGAGGAAGGAAACCGGGCACAAAGAAAATTACCAAACAGGAAGGTGTGGTCGCTGAAGCAGAAGCTTCGCAACCCCCTGTCTGTTT
>CAMWJD010000170.1 GCA_947174515.1 uncultured Porphyromonadaceae bacterium | reverse complement strand
GTATAAATATATCTGAATTTTCATATTCAAGTGATAACCCCTTAGCCTTACAACCTTCTTAACTTAAGAATTATAGTATTTTTTATTATCTATAACAAAAATCTCTCCGAAATTTTAAGATTCAAGGGAAAATGCGTTATATAAATATATGAAAAGTCTTGAATTCGATCGTTATTTCCGTAAAATGTATCTTCCGCTGGGAATTTATGCGCTGCGCATTGTGAATGATGCGCAAAGCGCTGAAGACATTGTGGAAGATGCGTTCGTGAAAGCGTGGCAACTGATCGAAGAAGGGAAAGAAATCAAAGATTTCAAATCATATATGTATCGCATGGTGCGCAATGCCTGCATCACTTTCATCCGTAACCGCAAAGAGACTGTGGATCTTGAATTTGTGCCGGAAGCGGATGAGGAGGCTGTCGACACTTCGGAACGAGATGCCCTCATATGGTCGGCTATCGACAAACTGCCCGAAAAATGCAGGGAGATTTTTCTGCTGAGTAAACGAGACGGTCTGACCAACGAAGAAATTGCTGAAAGAATGGGCATATCAATAAAGACTGTCAAGAACCAGATGACCAAAGCTTTCACCCGACTGCGTGAAGCACTCTCATCAAGCCACAAACCATTTTTTCTCCCATTTCTCTGAATTTTTTTCTATATCTCAAATTTTTTCACAAAAGGATAGGACCTTTTGCGTATACTTGCGTCTTAAAGTAAAAAAAAGAAACCATCCTACGTAAATATGGAAGAAGACAGGGATATAAGATTCATCGCCAGCCACTATCGGAAAGGGTTATTCAAAGTGGAGCCGGCACTAAGGAGAATCAGACATCAATCCACTCGATGGTGGACCCGCTCAAGAATTGCGGCGGCATCTGTCGTGGCTGTAATCATGACTGCTACGGCGGCTATGTTTGTGCATGAAAACTATTTTAACGCATCAACTCCGGAAACAGAGTTGTCAGAATCGCCATCTGCTTCAGAAATTGTTAGGGTCATTGATTTTGAGGAGGCTCCACTCTCAGAGGTTGTACAAAAAATTAAAGATGTCTATGGGGTGGAAGTGACAAATCTTCCTCCTGATCCTGACCAGTATACCCTCTCTCTCCATTATGAAGGCTCCGCCATTGATCTTGTGGATACAATCAACGACATCCTTGACATAGAAATGACAGTTGAGCAATGATACGAACAGCAATATTGACATTATTTCTCGCATCCGCTTTTGTAGCAATGGCTCAAAATGTGACGGTTCGGGCTGTAAACCGTCCTGCTGCAGAAGTTTTCCGAAGCATCATGGAGCAGACAGACAAGAACTTCGTCTACTCATCAGATATTCTGAAAGGACTGAGAATTACCGTTGACGCAAATAAAAAGCCTCTCAAGAAAGTGCTCAATGAGATATTCCAAGATACAGACATCAAATATGAACTGAAGGGGAAAAACGTGATTCTCAAAAGAAAGAAGACGGCTCCAAAACGAGAAAAAAATGCCATTATCCATAAAGATTCCTATAATCACTATGGCATCAATACTTTAGACTCTGCAGTGATGCTAAAAGAGGTCGTAGTGGAGTCAAACAAAGAATTTTTAAGAAATGACACCAGGATTATTGGTGCAAACACTCTGACAGGAGAAGAAATAAGAAAAATACCGGCATTGCTTGGAGAAAGCGATGTGATAAAATCACTCCATTTTCAACCCGGAGTTACAGAAAGCACCGCCGGCATTGCAGGAATGAATGTGCATGGTGGAGACGACGACCAGAACATGCTTCTACTTGATAAAGTGCCTCTATATCAGTCGACGCATCTTGCAGGCCTCTTTTCGACATTTAATACCGACATAATAAACAAAGCAGATTTCTACAAGAGTTCAATTCCTGCCAGATATGACGGACGCCTATCATCTTTTACCGATATAAAGTTGCGAAATGGTAACACCAATGGGCATCACGGATCTGCCAGACTTGGACTCACTTCTGCGACATTCAACATATCGGGGCCTATCGGCGGGAAGACAACTTATCTTGTGGGAATCCGGAGATCCTGGATTGATCTTCAACTCTTCCCTATCAAAGTTCTTATAAACAGCAGTGACGAGAATAGGCTACGCTTTCAATATTATTTCATTGACTTCAATGCCAAAGTCTCACATAAATTTTCACAAAAACTCAACGGTTTTGTGAGCGCCTATTTGGGAAATGATCGTCTCACCACAGGATCCTATTATAACGAACAACCATCTAACGGCGTGATGGAAGACAACACATATCGTCTTAGTTGGGGCAATCTAATAGTCCAAACAGGATTAAATTATAATATCGCTCCCAGCCTCAAGGGGGAATTCTCGCTGGCTTATCTGAAGTCTTTTTCAGATCTGAAAATCAATGAAAACACAAAAGAATTCAAAAATGACAGCCTTTTTAATGAATCCAATGTCTTGCAGAAATTTAAAAACAACATCGATGATCTTATATTCAGGGGAGAATTTGAATGGGGGCAGTCCGACAATATGAGAATGAATTTCGGAGCAAGCTACGTCAGACATCTGTTCTCACCAAACCATTATATAGAGCGGTATTTCCTCGACGAGAACATCAACATTGCTGACTCCATACCAAAAGAAAGTGCCGATGAAGCCAATATCTATATAGAGGAGAATTGGAAAATATCAGAAAAACTGCATGCAACTGCGGGATTGAACGCTTCATTGTTTCATATAGACAAGACAACGCGCGGCGGAATTTCACCAAGAATCAATCTTGATTATAAAGTAGACGAAAGATTCTCGCTGCAAGCAGCTTATTCACGCACTATGCAATATATACATCGCTTGTCGACTTGTTACCTATCACTCCCTTCCGACCGATGGATACCCGTCAACGAAAATTTCAAGCCAATGACTTCTGATATGATATCCATTGGGGCCCGTTGGCAACCGCTTGGAGGAGAATATGCGGTATCTATGGAAGGATATTATAAATTCATGCATAATCTTATCGACTATAGAGATGATTATTATCTATATCCTGTGGAAAACATGTGGGACGGGCGACTGACCTCAGGAAATGGCACTTCAAAAGGAATAGACATAATGGTGGAAAAGAAAAGCGGAAAGATCACCGGCCATATAAGTTATTCACTTGCTTGGACCGACAGAAAGTTTACCGAGAAAAATGGAGGTTTACCATTTCCCGCCCGATTCGACCATAGATACACAATCAATCTACTGATGAACTGGAACATGAGTAAAAAAGTGTCTTTGACCGCCGCATGGACAGGTCATTCCGGCAATAGGTTCACGCTTATGCCTCAGAGATTTGAGCCTCCCGATTTTGGATTATGGTACTTGGGAAACGGAATGCCTTTAGGCACCAAAGTCAACAATTTCCGACTGCCATTCTATCACAGGCTCGACATGTCGTGCACAGTAAGAAACAAACGTGGCTATTGGACTTTTGGACTCTACAACGCATACTGCAATATGAACACAGTGGCAATCGTGGATGGCTATAAAAGCTTCACGGAGTTTTCTCCTGATGACTCAACTGTATCGGCAGAAGAAAAACCAGTGTTTAAGAAATATAGCCTTTTGCCTATAATCCCTTCAATATCATACACATGGCAATTCTAAAGAAATTTATTATAACGATACTTCCGCTTTTCTTATGCGGATGTTACAGCGATTTCGAACCTAAAATTGATGTCACACCCGTATTGTGTCTGAACTCTTTGATTAAGGCCGGAGAACCGATAAATGTCAGCGTCACACACACATGGCTTTATACCGATGAGGATTCGTATGAGAATCATGATGTGCCAGATGCAATAGTGAAAATTTACGCCAACGGGATACTAAAGGATTCCGATTATATCCCCAAAGAGGGAGACATGATAAGAATAACAGCGGAAAGTGATACTTATGGCTTTGCAGAGGCTGAAGTGAAAGTGCCCGACCCTGTAATTATAAAATCGATCCAATGGCATCCGGTGTTGACCGATCTCTCTATCAATAAGATGGATGAAAACCGGAATTATATCAACATAAAATTTGATTTGAAAGTCGAATTTGAAGTGACAGAACAATCTGCAGAGGATGATTTCTACATCTTACATTATTTTACATGTGCACCTACACCGGAGGATTATTATCCACAAACTGATTCCGATATTGATACTAAGCCAAACGTTTGGAATTTGATTGGAGTGGTGCAATCAAACGCAGAAAAGCTTTTCACCGATGTCATACATAAAAGCAATTTCTCTTATTGGGATGGATCAGGAAACTTTATTATGGGCGGGAAACAGTATCAAGATAATAAATTCACCCTTATCACCAATTATTCCGATTGCAGATATTTGGCATCATTCATTGAGTGGGATAATGAACTTATGGATTGCGGATATTTATTCTCAC
>CAMWJD010000169.1 GCA_947174515.1 uncultured Porphyromonadaceae bacterium | reverse complement strand
CTGCTTCAAAATTATCTCGCATCTATCATATCATTAATTTATCTTAGCTACTTAGTAGACGCTCTGTTGAGTCTCATTAATATTGGACCAAACATAAAATAAAATGCAAAATATCAAACGTATCACCGTAAAGGCTCTGCTCTCTGATCCTGATAAGTACATCGGATCAGAAGTTGATGTCAAAGGCTGGGTCCGCACCCGCCGAGGCAATAAAAACGTAGCTTTCATTGCCCTTAACGACGGCAGTTCGATCAAGAACGTTCAGATCGTTGTCGATTTCTCAAAGATTCCTGAAGAGTCGCTCAAAGATGTCACGACCGGTGCCTCTGTTCATGTTCAGGGACAGGCTGTCGCTTCTCAGGGTAAGGGACAGGCAATAGAAATTCAAGCCGATGAGATTGAACTCTACGGCACTGCGAGCGCAACTGAATATCCACTTCAGAAAAAGGGTCACTCTCTTGAGTTCCTGCGTGAGATAGCGCACCTCCGTCCTCGTACCAATACTTTCGGGGCGGTGCTGCGTATACGCCACGCACTTGCCTATGCCGTCCACAAATTTTTCAACGACAAAGGATTCTATTACTTTCATACACCACTTATCACGGCTTCTGACTGTGAAGGCGCAGGTGCTCAGTTCCAAGTGACCACGATGCCGCTCGATGAGCTTCCGATGACTAAAGACGGGAAAGTGGATTATTCTCAGGATTTCTTCGGGAAGATGGCCTCACTTACAGTCAGCGGTCAGCTTGAAGGCGAACTTGGTGCTACTGCTTTGGGCTGCATTTATACTTTCGGCCCGACATTCCGCGCAGAAAATTCCAACACTCCGCGCCACCTGTCTGAGTTTTGGATGATCGAGCCGGAGATGGCTTTCTATGAGATCGAAGATAATATGGATCTCGCCGAAGAGTTTGTGAAATACTGTATTTCGTATGCTCTTGAGCATTGTCGCGACGATATAGAGTTTCTTGCCGAGCATTTTGACAAGGATCTAATCGACCGCCTGAATTTCGTGATCAACAATGATTTTGTGCGTCTGCCATACACTGAGGGTATAAAAATTCTTGAGGCAAGCGGTAAGAAATTTGAATTCCCCGTATATTGGGGTGTCGATCTCGCTTCTGAACACGAACGCTATCTTGTGGAGGAACACTTCAAGAAACCGGTGATTCTTACAGACTATCCGAAGGAAATCAAGGCTTTCTATATGAAGCTCAATGATGACGGAAAGACTGTCCGGGCTATGGACGTGCTTTTCCCAAAGATCGGTGAAATCATCGGGGGCAGTCAGCGTGAAGAAAACTACGACAAGCTGAAGCAGCGCATGGCGGATCAAGGTCTTGAAGGTATGGATTGGTATCTTGACACACGTAAGTACGGCACTGTGCCTCACAGCGGTTTCGGTCTTGGTTTTGAACGACTGATTCTTTTCGTGACCGGAATGCAGAACATCCGTGATGTCATTCCTTTCCCAAGATATCCGAACAACTGCGAATTCTAATATCCGATGAGCCGTTTTTTGCGGATATTACTTATGATTTTTTACCTTTCCTGCAGCGTGAAAGCTCAGGAGAGGACTGATTCTGTCTCCATCCCTGACGATGGAGACAATCTTATTGTGAGTATCGTGACTTGTGCTCCCGGTCCTGACGTGTATGAACTTTGCGGCCATGCAGCCGTGAGAATACGCAATCAGAAGATGGATTCCATATGGAATTATGGCATCTTCGACTTTTCGTCGCCTAATTTCATTTACCGATTTTGTAAAGGGGAGACCGACTATATGGTGTATGGGTATAAGTTCGATCGGTTTATGCCCCCATACGTGATGCGCGGATCAAGGGTTCAGGAACAGGTGTTGAATCTCACACAGGAAGAATCCCGGAATTTAAGACGATTGCTGCAGATAGAATCGCTCCCGGAAAATCGTGTCTACCGCTATAATTATGTCAGAGATAACTGTGCCACACGGCCATGGCAACGGGTGATTGAGGCTGTCGGAAGGGAAATTACACTTCCGGATACGCTTTATTTCCCTACGTATAGGTCGGAAATGAAATTTTTTCACCGAAACTATCCGTGGTATCAATTTGGTATTGACCTTGTCTTAGGGTCAGGACTGGATTATCCTCTGAATCGCGATGAAGATATCTTCGCGCCTCCGGTGCTTGCTGAAAAATTGGCATATGGGAAAATTGGAGGTGAAAAGCTTGTGAAGCAGACAAATATCATTTTCCCCGGATATGCTGATGCTACGCTTCCGGCTACTCCTTGGATTCTGACTCCGATGGCGGTTGGAGTGCTGATGCTTGTCATCAGTATTGGCACGCTTATTGCTTATCTAAAATGGAAGAAACTTTGGAAATGGTGGATTTCTCTGTATTTCCTGCTCGCCGGCTCCGCAGGCTGCATTGTGACATTCCTCGTGTTTTTCTCCGAGCATGAAGCCACATCGCCCAACTTGCTGATCTATTGGCTAAATCCTCTTCAGCTTATTGTGGCTGTAGGAATTTGGATAAGGTCGTGGAAACAAGCACTCAGCGTCATGGCTGTCTACAACATTTTGGCAGCATTGGCGTTGACATTAATCCTGGGAGTCACTTCCTTGGCAAGTCAGGTGGTCAATAATGCCGTCTGGCCTATGCTTTGGAGCATTCTTCCACTCTCCGACACTCTCCTCTATTACACAAATTTCTTCAAAAAGAAAAAATAACCGCTAAGGCCCCTAATATACTTAAATTGAGATTGCGAAATTTAAATAAAAATAGATTTTTGACTTCCGTGATTTGCGGTCTTGTCGGAATCACGACGGTGGCGATTGCAGATCCCTCACGCCCCAAATTGGTGGTGGGCATTATGGTGGATCAGCTTCGCACCGATTATATTGACTTTCTCAGCGCCCGTTTTGGAAAGGATGGTTTCAATCTTCTGAAAAACAGGGGCCTTTATCTGAAGAATGTCGATTACAACATCAAAGACCTTGATGTTGTAAACTCAACTGCTATTGTTTATACAGGCAATTATGCTCCGGCATCGGGGATACAGGCGGAGAAGATATATGATTCGGCTTCGAAATATCCATTGCCGGTGCTACATGACCCCGGCACACTGGGAAATTTTACCAATGAGACATACAGCCCTGCGGCTCTGCGGCTCTCTACCCTGAGCGATGAGATTGCCGTGGATGGTGTCGGTCTCGGCGCCATTTACAGCATAGCTCCGGATCCGATGCAGGCCATAATCATGGCCGGTCATGGCGGTAGCAGTGCCTTCTGGATCTCTGACGAAAGCGGAAAATGGTCCACTTCCACTTACTATAAGGAAGTTCCGAATATTATCTCGCAGCGCAATTATATAAAGCCACTTGCCGAGAGGCTCGACACGATGGTGTGGACTCCGAGCCGTCCGCTTGACAGCTACGACGGAGTGCCGGCGCAGAAAAAGTATTTCCCATTCCGGCACACCTTCCCCAAAAAGGGAATTGACCGGTATGTGAATTATAAAAGGTCGGCCCTTGTCAATACGGAGGTGACCGATGTTGCCATCGACTATCTGCACAATCTGCAGTTAGGGCAGCGCGGCGACGTGATAGACATGCTCAATATCGGCTATACGGTAGCTCCTTACAAAAATGCCGCCGATGGCGACTCTCGTCTTGAAATGCAAGACAGCTATTTGCGTCTTGACGCCCAGCTTGGTCGCCTGCTGAAAGCCATAAATGAGAGTGTCGGATTTGATAATGCCTTGATTTTCTTGGTGTCGACAGGATATTTTGATGATGCAGCTGAGGATGATAAGCGTTACAGGATACCCACCGGCAACTTCTCGATGAAACGTGCCGTCTCGCTGTTGAACTCATTTCTAAGTGCCAAATATGGCAATGACCAGTATGTCGACGGAAGTTTCCGCAACATGATATATCTGGATCATAAAACGCTTGAACGTAAAGCTCTTGATATTGCCGACGTAAGGCGCGATGCGCGCGACTTCCTGGTGCAGATGAGCGGAGTTTCAGATGTGAAGTCACTGACTGATATTGTGGGTGAGACTACTCCTGAGCTAAGACGCATCAACCGTGGGCTTGATCCTAAAAATGCCGGCGATATCCGCCTTGAATTTGCACCGGGATGGACTGTCAATGATGATGTCAGGCTTCCTGTGATTTCCTGGCAAGTCAGGGAAGGAAATCCGGCTACGCCGGCTTTCTTAATGGGGGCCGGGATCCCTGTGAAGGTGGAGACCGGAGAGGTCAATGCCACTGCCATAGCTCCATCTCTCAGTTCGGTGATGCGCATAAGAAGTCCCAACGGAGCCTTCGACAAGCCGCTCTCTTTCTGACTAATTTATGTGATACAAATCAGAGTGGAATCATAATCTTACTTCACAAAGAAACAAACATAATCAAAGAAATAAAAATAATCTGAGAAATAAACAGAATCAAAGAAA
>CAMWJD010000168.1 GCA_947174515.1 uncultured Porphyromonadaceae bacterium | reverse complement strand
TTCCCCTTGAAAGACTCTGGGCGTCTGATTTACAATTTCAATAATGGCTGGCGTTATCATCTTGCTGATGCAGAGGGAGGAGAATTGCCAAGTTTTGACGATTCTCAATGGGAAGTGGTATCGACGCCCCATACTGTTGAGCTGCTTCCTGCAGAAGGGAGTGGATGTAGAAATTATCAAGGGAAAGCGTGGTATCGCAAGCATTTCATAATGCCTACGGAAACTGAAGGTAAAGATGTGAGCCTACACTTCGAGGGCGTGATGGGAAAACAAAAATTCTATGTCAATGGCAAAGAAGTGAAAGATCATCTTGGAGGATACCTTCCGATCACAATCAATCTGAATGAATATGGAGTGCACCCCGGCGACTCTTGCCTGATAGCTGTGATGGCTGATAATAGTGATGACAAGACGTTTCCCCCCGGCAAGCCTCAACATTCTCTTGATTTTGCATATCACGGGGGTATTTACCGCGACGTATGGATGATAGCAAAATCTCCGGTGGCCATTACTGATGCCATTGAAGCAAACAAAGTAGCAGGAGGAGGGGTATTCATCCACTTCGACAATGTATCTGATGAGAGCGCCGATATTATAGTGGATACTGAGGTAGGGAATAATGACGGGAAAAACCGAAAAGTGACCGTAGAGACATCAATCATTTCACCCGAAGGGAAAGTTTTAATGACCCAGTCTACCCCCGCTACCACTTTAGGTGAAGGCACTACCCATACATTCACCCAGAAATTTAAAATCAAAAAGCCAAGTTTATGGTCACCCGATAGTCCCAGCTTGTATAGAGTGGAATCAAGAGTAAAAGAAGGAAAAACATCATTGGATGGAGGCACCACACGCATAGGAATTCGTTCGTTTGATTTTGACAGCAAGAAGGGTTTTATCCTAAATGGAAAACCATTCGGTAAACTCATAGGAGCCAACCGTCATCAAGATTTCGCATACGTTGGAAACGCGGTGCCCAATTCCCAACAATGGAGAGATGCCAAACGCCTTCGAGATGCCGGATGCAGAATAATACGTGTGGCACATTATCCTCAGGACCCTGCATTTATGGATGCTTGCGACGAGCTCGGAATGTTTGTGATAGTTGCTACTCCGGGGTGGCAATATTGGAACAAAGATCCCCAGTTTGCTGAGCGTGTACACGAAAACACCCGAAATATCATCCGTCGTGATCGCAACCATCCCTCTGTCTTGATGTGGGAACCTATTCTCAATGAAACACGTTATCCCAACGATTTCTCACTCAATGCGCTTCAAATCACAAAAGACGAGTATCCTTATCCGGGACGCCCCATAGCAGCTGCAGACATGCATTCTGCAGGAGTGAAGGAAAATTATGACTTGGTCTATGGTTGGCCCGGAGATGAGAAGAAAGAAGATGCTCCACTCCAAAATATATTCACTCGCGAATTTGGTGAGAATGTCGATGATTGGTATGCACATAACAACGATAACCGTGCTTCGCGCAGCTGGGGTGAACGCCCGATGAAGGTGCAGGCGTTATCGCTCGCAAAAACCTACGACGGACTTTACAACACTGAAGACAATTTTATAGGAGGAGCTCTTTGGCATCCTTTCGACCATCAGCGAGGCTATCATCCTGACCCTTATTGGGGAGGAATATTCGATGCTTTCCGTCAGCCAAAATATGCTTATCACATGTTTAGAAGTCAGACAGCTTCCGACCTACAGCATCCGATAGCCGAATCCGGTCCGATGGTGTATATCATGCATGAGATGACCCAATTTTCGGATCCCGACGTAGTTGTATTCAGCAATTGCGACTCAGTGCGTCTTTCTATCTATAACGGAGCTAAGACATGGACTCTCCCTGTAAGGCACAGAGAAAAGGGGATGCCATCAGACCCCGTCGTTTTTAAGAATGTATGGGATTTCTGGGAAGCTCGAGATCATAGCTATACCCAAAAGGATTGGCAATCGGTCAATATGGTAGCAGAAGGAATCATAAATGGCGAAGTAGTGGCGACAGAGAGAAAAATGCCATCCCGACGCTCCACCAAGCTACGCCTCACAGCCGATTGGCAAGGGAAACCGCTGGTAGCAGACGGTTCGGATTTCATTGTCGTAATAGCAGAAGTGACCGACGACAATGGCAATGTCAAGCGTCTTGCCAAGGACAACATAGTGTTTGAAGTGGAAGGAGAAGGAGAGATAATCGGAGATGCCACTAACGGAGCAAATCCGAGAGCGGTAGAATGGGGATCAGCCCCCGTATTGATACGGTCGACCCGCACAGCCGGCCCTATAAAGATTAAAGCCAGGGTGCAGTATCCGGGCACTCATGCTCCTACTCCCGCCGAACTTATCATAGAAAGTGTGCCTTCCACTATACCGGCCCTTTACAGCGACGAAAAAAGTAGGGATACATCCACCATTTCCTCTCACCGTAGTGTAAATGAAAAGTCGACTCTGAGCGAAGAAGAGAAGCAAAAGATACTCCAAGAAGTGGATATCCAGCAACAAGAATTTGGAATTCAAAAATAACCCAATAACCCAATAACCTTCAACTTTCTCAAGCGAAAGTTGAGTAAATACAACCCATAATATGAAAAAAACTAATCTGCTTACATCTTTGATGCTTTTAGCATTGTCAATCTTCCCCACATACGGAGCAGACAAGAAAGCTTCCAAACCTTGGGATAACGGAAATCTGAAAATATCTGACAACGGCACATATTTCCAACACGAAAACGGCACTCCTTTCTTTTGGCTTGGCGATACAGGATGGCTGCTTCCCGAACGTCTTGACCGCTCGGAAGCGCCCTACTATCTCGGGCGTTGCAAAGATGCGGGCTTCAATGTAGTGCAGGTGCAGACTATCAACGGCGTCCCGGCCTTTAATGCCTACGGCCAAATGTCGCATCCTGATGGATGGGACTTCACCAACATAAATAAGCCCGGAGTCTATGGATATTGGGATCACATGGATTTCATAATAAAAGAGGCTGAAAGCAAAGGTATATACATTGCCATGGTCCCAATTTGGGGAGGACTTGTCAAACAAGGATTGATGAGTGTAGAGGATGCCAAGGCTTACGGCAAGTTTCTTGCAGAGCGCTATAAAGATTCTCCCAACATCATTTGGGTTATGGGCGGAGATATCAAAGGAGATGTAAATCCCGACCAATGGAACGCTATGGCCACTACCATCAAAGCGATTGATAAAAACCACCTGATGAGCTATCATCCATTTGGACGCACCTCGTCGACTCAATGGTTTCATAATGCTGATTGGCTTGACTTCAATATGTTCCAAAGTGGACACCGGCGCTACGACCAGGTGAAGGGCGACGGAGACGACAAAGCGCAGGCTTCACAAGCAGAAGACAATTGGCGCTATGTAGAAGAAGGGCTCTCCCGGACACCTCGCAAACCAATCTTTGATGCAGAACCCTCCTACGAAGAAATACCTCAAGGCTTACATGATCCTTCTCAGCCTTGGTGGAAAGCCCAAGACGCAAGACGCTATGCTTATTGGGACGTATTTGCAGGTTCGGCCGGCCACACTTACGGACACAACTCCATTATGCAAATGCTGAAACCCGGCACAGGGGGAGCCTACGGTGCGAAAAAGCCTTGGTATGAAGCCTTGGACGACCCGGGATTCAATCAGATGAAATATCTCAAGAAGCTTATACTCGCCTTCCCCTACATGGAGCGAGTGCCCGACCAAAGTGTCATAGCCGGAGAAAACGGAGAGCGTTATGAACGACTCATCGCAACCCGAGGAAACGACTATCTCCTCGTCTACAATTATACCAATCGCCCGATGAATATTGATCTGACGAAAATCTCAGGGAAAAAGAAAAATGTCTGGTGGTATGATCCGAAAGACGGCTCTTTGAAATATATCGGTGAATATGACAGCAAGGTGACTCCATTCCAATTCGATGGTGCGCATGGAGCGGGCAACGACCAGGTGCTAATAGTGACAGATGCGTCTAAAAACTATATAGATAAAGACTGGACCCGTATTCCTGACTGAGACCCCATCTCATAAAATTGCCCTTCAACTCAATATTTACTTTTCAGAAAAACAATGATGCAAAACCGAACATCTCTAATACTGGTTTTTATATTGACCGCTTTCTGCATAAATGCAGGCAAGGTCGAGGTAGTGTCTCTCACCACCGAGGGGCAACCTTGCCCTCTAAGCATTGAGACTCAGCACCCGCGTCTGAGCTGGATTATTACATCCACCGACCGCGATGTCATGCAGAAATCTTATCATATTCTCGTGTCTTCTTCGCCTGAATTGCTTGCAGCTGACAAAGGCGACCTTTGGGATTCAGGGAATGTGGAATCTGACCAATCCGTATGGGTGGAATATAATGGCAAGGAACTCAAAGACAATGCCCGTTGCTTCTGGAAAGTAAAAGTTTCGACTACGAAAGGAAATTCTTCCTGGAGCCAGCCAGCTGAATGGGGAATGGGAATCCACGGAGAAAGCCACTGGAAAGGTCAGTGGATCGGTTGGGAAGGTCCTTTTGCCTGGGA
>CAMWJD010000167.1 GCA_947174515.1 uncultured Porphyromonadaceae bacterium | reverse complement strand
TAATATTTCGTCAGGTTTTCGAGCAGATTTTTCTTCATGAAGAAGGAGCGATGCGGGCATCGTGACGGATAAATGAAGGAAAATATGCCGAAAAGATGGCGGAAGATTAATAAAAAGAATCTTTGGTTTAACACTTCATTGGATTTTTTATTATTCGTAAATAAGTTTAAACAACTTCAATATCAGATTATTTCAGGTGATTGTATATTATTTGTGAAATTTTTGCGATGATTTCTTCTGTTTGTGGCATATCATATCCGGAATTTTCAATAAAAACGACAATCGAATAATTCCTTCCGTTGGGAAGATGCACATACCCGGCGTCATTGATCGCCATCAATCTGCCATCATGTAAAGAGAATCCGGTTCCAGTCTTATGGCCTATTACGGCATCAGTGCCTTCCAATGGCTTGGATATACGGTTTTTGCCGGTCTCGCATGTTTCCATCAATTGTTTTACCATTCGGGTATATGCATCATCGAAATCATGGTCAAAACTATCCAGAAGCCGCGCCATGTCGATAGGAGTTGCAGTATTATCATAGCAACGTTGGTTGTCGTCATGCATTTCTTCCTCAGTCGACCTGACATTGATGTTTTCAATACCAACCCTTTTCAATGCCAGCATGGCATTGTCTGTACCTCCCATTATTTTCAAAAGTATATCCGAAGCATTGTTGTCGCTTTGTTGCAGAGCATAAGCCAAGATATCATGAAGAGGCATATTGATGGTATCCACACCTTCATATTTCTCCCGTATCGGACTATAGGTGTCAGGTTTTAGGTCATGCTGAGTTATGGTGATTGGATCGGTGATCAATTCACTGGTTACGCGAAGATAATCTCCAAGAGCCACTGCAATCGGAAACTTATACACGCTCATCATCGGAAAAGCCTTTCTGCCATTGACCTCAATGGTATCCTTTCTGTCAATAATCACGGAAATGCCAATATTCGCATCTTTCCCTTCCACGTATTCGCTCAGTTCCTTTTGCAAGGAGTAAGTCGACGAAGACTTTGACTTATCGCAAGAATTAGCTATGATGAGTATAATTGCAACAGCAATCAATGTTATGATTTTTTGCATATCGTTCTTGATTTTGGGAAAGGGAGTACTTCCCATATTGCTTCAATGACTTTTAAGACTTTATGAGGTTCGGATGTTTTGAGGATATAAGCTTCTTTGGCGCCTTGATACGGGCAACCACATTCTGCATCGGCCATAAGGCCTGAAATACAAGGGAGTTTCTTAACGTAAGCGATATTGTCGCATGCTGTTATTACGCATTTTCCGTTGAGATAAATGACATAATCACCCATCATCTTTCGACTGCTTACCTCCCCCAACGGAGTAAGAATGTTGCAGATTGATTCAATGAATTCGGTAGAACACGCCATAAACTATTCTTCTATTATTATTTTTTCAAGTTTACTTATTCTTAAATATTTAAATATCTTAGCGTAGGAACTACGCTTGTCCTTTGAGTGCTGCTTAGTATGTTAATATTGAGATGTTCATTCCTTTTTCTTCGACGAATATTTATCTTTGATGATATTGTAAGCTCGCATGATGAGTTCAAAAATCATTGAATCAGGGACATCTCCTCCAATTGCAACATTAAGCCATAATCTCATATTCTTTCTTCCCGGAAGGATGGCAGTATGGTTGATCGCTATTTCCTCTATTTCGTCGGCAGTCGATCGCACTGCAACCCAAGTGAAATCATCAAGGTCAAACATACAGAACATATGCCCCATCACATAGAATACAAGTGTGGAATCATAGCGTCGGGCAAATTTCCCGAACGGTATCTTTTCCTCCACTTCACCAAGCGACAGGCAGAATTCACGCAACTCCTCTACATTCATATTTTTTTAGTAACTCTCTTAAAGTTTACGTAAGTCAAAACTTTTTCTCGGCTACAGGATCTCTCCGGGGGTGAGGATCTCCAGTGCGCGTGTACCGCGCTTTGTGCCGGTCAGATACGCGATGCGGTCGTCAAGTCCGATATGGTCTTCCGATACGATCTGCCTGACCGCCTCTATCGAGTGTCGCGGATCCACATTGTCTGACTGCGGAGAATAATATGCCGACACTCCGAAACTTAACGCAAGCCAGCGGTATACTTCTTTATTATGGCAGATGGCGAATGTCGGGTTGTTGCCGCGGAACGATGCTATGAAACGCGCTGCTATTCCACCGAATGCATCGGTGAAAATAGCCTTGGTGCCTACTCGGGTTTCGGAAAGAACCGCCTGGCGTGCCAGGAACGATGTGATGTCATCGTCGGTCAGTGGTGGTATCTCCATCTTCTGGCGCAGGGAAGCCTCGACTTCCACCGCTACTTTCGTCATTGTGGTCACTGCCTCAACCGGATACTTGCCGTATGCCGTCTCGCCGGAGAGCATTATGGCATCGGCACGCTGATAGACGGCATTGGCGACGTCAGAGATCTCTGCCCTCGTGGGTCGCGGATGCTCTATCATGGAGTGGAGCATCTGGGTGGCGACGATCACCGGCTTATGAGCTTTTATACATTTCTGTATCATCATCGACTGTATGCCGGGTATCTTTTCTGCCGGCACCTCGATACCGAGGTCGCCGCGCGCCACCATGATGCCGTAACAGGCACCGAGTATCTCGTCGAAGTTGTCGATGCCTTCCTGATTCTCGATCTTGGATATTATCTTGATGGGGGAGTGGCGTTCGTCAAGTATCGCCTGAACCTCACTGACGTCTGCGGCTGAGCGCACAAAGGAGTGTGCTATGAAGTCCACACCTAAGTCTACGGCATAGCCGATGTTCCGTTTATCCCTTTCGGTCACGGCGGGAAGGTCGATGCATACTCCCGGCAGGTTTACGCTCTTGCGCGATCCGAGCGTGCCGTCGTTGTCTGCGACTGCCAGTATGGCTTTTCCATCTATTCCGGTGATGGTGAATTCAAGTTCGCCATCGTCGATAAGGATACGATCGCCGGGTTTTACGGCGTTGGCGATATCAGCATAGTTGAGGTTGATGACGTTGGAGGATGTCTTGCCGTCCGGATTTCCGTAGAAAGTCACGGTATCGCCTGCATGGAATTCAACAGGATCGCCGGTCTCGGTGACAGTCGTACGTATCTCCGGACCTTTCGTGTCCATCATTATGGCGAGGGTGCTGTCGGCTGCACGTGCGTTGTCCACTATTTTCTTGAATCCTTCATATTCAAGGTGAGCCGAATTCATACGGACTACGTTGACACCGGCATTCGCCAGCTGCTTTATAAACTCCACGTCGCATCTTTTGTCAGACACCGTGGCTACTATCTTGGTAAACTTGTGCATAATTCAATAGTTTGGAATCTGTGTGTGTTTCTAAAAATCTTTAAATTATTTAGAATCTTTTGGTTTTGCGAAGTAAGTGATAAGCGCGCCTGCCACCATCACTGCGATGGAAACGATCATCACGGTGGTAGGTCCTCCACCCTTAAGGAGCACAGGGATGATGAAGGCACCCGCCACTGCACCAGCCTTTCCGATTCCGGCTGCGATTCCTGTGCCTGTGCCACGGTTCTCGATGGCATAGACCTGACTCGGGAGGATGAACGTGATGAGGTGAGGTCCGGCATTGAGGAACAGCTCGAAGATTACAAATCCGGCAATGGCGACCCACGACTGCCAGTGGCATAGATATGCAGCCATCAGGAGTCCGAGACCGACGGCGCTTCCCCAGAATCCGACAATCTGCATTTTGACGTGGTTTTCTTTCTTCAGCAGCCACAATCCGAGACCGAATCCAAGCATCATCACGAGTGTGAGCACGAAGGTAAGCCCTACGGAGTGTGTGATATGTTCGATTTGAGGAGCCGTGGCAGGCAGACTGTCGATCTTGAAGCTCATGATCAGCACGGGAAGGAATATGCCTATGCCGTAGACTCCGAGTCCCTCGCATGCCCAAGGCACACCGGTCAGGATTATCTTGCGCATGTGCTCCTTGATGAAGGCGCCCATGCTTTCAGGCTTTGCCTGAGGCTTGGATGATGTGGCTGATGCCACGTCTGAGATCATCCGGACATCCGGACCGAGAAACTTCTCGACCGCTTTCTGTGCCTCTGCCGCATGGCCACGGCTCATGAGCCACTGCGGACTCTGTGCAAACCACAGGCGGCTGATAAACATGATGGCGGCGATGCCTCCGGTAATGTAGAAGAGATCGGGCCAGATCGCCGGATCCTTTGACTTCGTGATCATCAGATAGCAGATTATCGCCACTACCGCGCTTCCGGCTGAGGCGAGCGCCTTGGCAAGCCCTACCATGAATGTGCGCCACTTGGCAGGCATGAGTTCGGATATATAGTCAGGGTCAAGGCTATATTCCCCTCCGATGGCGAAGCCCATCAGGAAGAGGCACACGAGAAGCACCGGAACGGCGTGAATGAAGACGCAGATCAGGGATGTGGCGAGGATGATAAGCGGGCATAGGCGGAAGAAGAAGATATATCCGTAGCGGTCGCTCAGCCTGCCGAACACCACCGTGCCGAGCATTATGCCGATGAGCGATATGCAACCCATAAGTCCCTGTATGCCGGAACTAAGCTCAGGGTGTGCCACAAG
>CAMWJD010000166.1 GCA_947174515.1 uncultured Porphyromonadaceae bacterium | reverse complement strand
CGAGCACATTCTGGCAGCGCGACCGCAGCTATCTGAAGCTCCGCAATATCGAACTATACTACAATTTCGACAAGCGACTGCTGGATAAGACCGGCTTTATCAAAGATGCGCGCGTGTTTGTACGCGGGGTGGATCTTTGCAATATAGCCACAGGAGGAAGCGACAAACTGACAGGTCTTGATCCGGAAGCGACCGGAATCGTGGCTCCGCTCAGCCGCCAGATCGCAGTTGGCGTAAAACTCACTTTCTAACCTTCTTACATCATAAAATTCAAGAATAATGAAACTGAATCATATATTAAGCGGTGTGGCTTTCCTTGCGCTTTGCCTCACATCCTGCTCGGATCAAATGAACTACAAGGAGTTCAAAATTGATGATGAGGAATGGGTGAAAAGAGACTTCGATAAGGTGGGAAAGATCACTACTCACATTTATAGAGATCTTGACTATGATCACGGTCAGACCTATGGCGGCGCTATGCTCGCTTCCGCCACTGACGAGGCTGTATATAGCCATCAGGGAGGTTCCATCGAGTCTTATTTCAATGGCGCCTGGAGCCCGGTGACTCCCAACAGCAGCACATGGACCACCTGCCTGGATGCGATATCCTACTGCAACCTCTATCTCGACAGATTCACAGGGTTGGAATTCCCGGAGCATAAGCTGGAAAAGGATTATAACGACCAGATGCTGAAATACGACAACTATCAGTGGGAGGTGCGCTTCATGCGCGCGTATTTCCATTTCCTTCTGCTCCGCCAATATGGAGATGTGCCGTTGCTGACGGCATACATGGATGCCGACGAAGCCAACGATCAGCCGCGTGTGGAATCAGACAAGGTGTTTGAGTTTATCGACAACGAATGTGAAGCAATCAAGGATTCCATCATCGCCAACTATTCGGGCGCTTATAATTCGATTGAAAATGAAACGGGACGCGTGAACAATCTCGGTATTCTCGCGCTCCGCGCCCGCGCGGCACTCTATCACGCATCGCCCCTCTTCACTAAAGGGAAAAGCGATGCCGAGAAAAAAGAACTCTGGCGCTTAGCGGCACTTCGCAATAAGGAATGTATCGATGCCTGCAAAAGCCGCGGCATGGGGCTTGCCAAGACTTATGAAAGCCTATTCGCCGTCAACAACTGGCAGGGTGCCGAAGCCCTCAAGGAGATTATCTTTGCACGCCGCGTGGCAGATGACCGTGCGATGGAAACCCGCAACTTCCCGATAGGGATGAACGGCGCCGGGGGCGGTAACTGCCCGACTGAAAATCTTGTGTCTGCCTATGAGACAAAGAATGGCCTTCCGATCGATCAGGATCCCGCTTACGATCCTCAGAACCCATATGTCAACCGCGACTCACGCCTGGCGGCGACAGTGGCAAGGAATGGAGAGAAATGGCCTGTCAATCTCGGCAGAAACGCTCTTGAAATATGGTATGGCGGAGCAAATTCGCGTTCAGTTCCATATGGCACCCCCACCGGATACTATCTGAAAAAATACGTAAACGGAGATCAGGTGATCAGCGGCAACAAAGCTACCACATCAAAACACACATGGGTGCTTTTCCGTCTGGGACAAGTATATCTGGACTATGCTGAAGCGCTTCTCAATTACAGCGGCAGCGGCTACTCCACCCCCGATGAGTTCACTATGTCGGCTGCCGAAGCAATCAATCTGGTGCGTGAGCGTGCCGGACAGCCAAAGCTGCCTGCAGGACTGAATTTCGAAGACTTCACGAAGAGATATGAAAACGAACGCTTCGTGGAACTCGCTTTCGAAGGACACCGCATGTATGACGTGCGTCGCTGGATGAAAGCTCCGCAGTATTTCGAACATATCAAGGTGATGGAAGTGACCAAGAATGACGACGGCACCATCACTTATCAGACCGTGACAGATCCGGCTTACATCACCAAGCGCGCATGGCCCGGCGACAAGGCTTATTTATGGCCTTTACCGCAGGCTGAGGTCCTGAAATCAGGAAATCTGACTCAGAACGAGGGTTGGGAACGGTAACCCCCAAAAAAACACTTGTAGGGATGCACGGGCAGTGCGTCCCTGCAAGCACAATAAAAGGAAATAACCCAAATTTTCAATATTTTTTATTAACTAACATTTTTCCTTATGAAAAAATTTTTATTAACCTTTGGAGCGGCAGCATTAGCTCTCTCATCGTTCGCTTATGAACGGATTCTGTTTACACAGAATTTCGAGACCATGTCTGATCCTGCTCAAAACGGATGGACAACATCCGGCACACTGTCTCTTCCATCAGACGACAACGGAAAGTATCTTGATTTCTATCAGGGTGGCGGATCAGGATCCCGCACATCAGTTCTCACATGGGGAACACAGATCTTCGAAGATGCCCAAGGCAATTCTCTTCTTGAAAACGGCGTGTACACCGTGTCATTTGAATTCTGTCTGCCGACGTTGCCTAACAAGAATACGGATAGTGAAATCACACTTTTCACAAACCATGCTCCTATAGCCAACAACACCTATCGTCTGCCCTGGAGCAAAGATACCGAAGTATGGGAAAACTTCGTTCTTGATATTTCTCAGATCGGACAAGACAATACCTCAAAAACCATGCAGGTCATTGTCAATGCACCTCTTAAGCCGGGCCTCGTGGAAGGTGGCCGTGAGGTTCTTGATTCCATCAATCCTAAAAACCTTATGCTGAATTCCTGGTATCAGGCGACAGCGACAGTAGACACCGAATCGCGCGAAGTAGAATATTCAGTTATGGAATTCGGCGCTGAAGAGGCTCTTTCAGAAGGCATCTACACAGTTCCCGAGACTAATCCTGACGGATCTGTCATTTCTATGTATGCCGAAGGTCTGTTCCTGAATCTCGCACGCGCAGCAGGATCAATTTATATCGACAATATCGTGATTTCCTGTGAATCTTCCAAGGCTGTCGCCAATGATCCTGTCGTGACATTGGTGCGCATCGGTAGCAACGGTCTTGATGGTGATGACGCAGTAGAGGATTTAGCTATCAGAGCCTACAATATCACTTTCGTAGAGGGTGAGGTGCTTCATGTGACCGGAACTGACGGCAAGACCGAAGAAATCGAATGGGAAGAATGTGACGGTTCTTACACATATGAAACCACTACAAGCGGCAATCTGTCGGTATGGACCACTTGCGAGGATGTCTCTTCGAATATTATCACTACAGCAGTGGACTGCGCTCCCGTTGTTCTCCCCGGAGTTCAAGCTGTCATCTCTGCCGTATCAGACGGATATTCTAAACTTTATACTCTGAAGATCAGCAACAATGACGTGCCTTTGCAGCCAAACATCTTTATCGACTATGAATACACCGGCAATAAGGGTGAAAAGGTAGAAGGAGAAGATGCCGTGTCAGGCGCAAAAGTTACCGTATCTGAGGAAGGCTCGCTTAAGATCACCGCTAAAGCATGGGGTTATGCGCCAAGCACAGTCGAAGTAGCGAACAACACTGAATTCGCACAGAAGAAGGTATGGGATTTCGGTCGTCTGACCGACGAAGAACTTAAGGCAGCGGGCTTCGGAGTCTGGTCTGAACTTGAGACAGCTAAGACCAGCGGATTCGAAAACTGGGTGGCACGTAAATACCTCTATTATTATGACGTGAACAATCCTCAGAAGGATGAAGACGGCAACGACGTGAAAGATGATAACGGCAATATCGTTTACAATGCATTCTATCCATTCGGCGTAGCCGCAAGCAACCCCTACTCATTGCAATATTGCGTAGTGGAGGACAACAGCGACAACACCAAGTATTTCGATGGTCTTGAAATCTTTGACAATGCCCGCCATGTCGGCATGATCAAGCATATCGGTCTTTACAATGATGAAACTGCCAATAACTGTAATTCAATCGTTATCAAAAACATTGGTGCGAAAGACTATGTAGTGGCCGACCTTATCGACAACTACGGCAGCAACTCAAATCACCCCGTATGTGCAACTGCCGATGAATATTATGACCAGCTTTCAGGATCAAATTATGTATTTATCGCAAGAGATCTCGCTGTTGCAGCTGACGAAAAGCCGACTTTCAACAGATATGAAGGAAGAGACGCCGCACCGAGCTACTCCCGCTACAACGAAGAGACTGACTCCTACGATCTCTACTTCGCACTCTATCGTATCGACACAGCTTTGAATAAACTTTCCATCTATTCTCAGGTAAGCGGTCCGGTTGAGGACGCAGTAGAAGGAATCGAGGCTGAAGCAGCAGTCGACAACAACTGGTACACCATCACAGGTGTTCGCGTTGCAGAGCCCGCCGCTCCGGGTCTCTACATCCACAACGGCAAGAAATATATCGTTAAATAATTTAGAATGTAGAATTTAGAATTTAGAATTTCTTAATTCTTGATTTGGACTGAATACCTCAGAAGGGCGCACTCCGGTGCGCCCTTCTTTTGCGTAAAAACCTTTTAATCAATTATCAATTATCAATGATGAATTATCAATGATGAATGATCAATGATGAATTATCAATGATGAATGATCAATTATTTCAATAGCTTGGTAGGGACGCACGGCTCGTGCGTCCGCTTTTTTGTTATCGGCATTGTATTTGGGGATTTCCGTGCTTCGGGGGGAGCGGACGCACGAGCCGTGCGTCCCTACCGTGCTATTGAAATAATTTATCATTGCT
>CAMWJD010000165.1 GCA_947174515.1 uncultured Porphyromonadaceae bacterium | reverse complement strand
CTGTCGCAAAATTATCTCGCTTTTATCATATCATTAATTTTTGCGAGCTACTTATCAAAATTAATATTTATGAAAATATCAGATCGTATACGACATTTTTTTCATGTCATCTCAAATGTCCGACCTATAGTCTGGATTTTGTCATATATCGGGCTGGTGCCGATATTTGCAGTGATATATTGGATTTTACCGGATGGACAGTTCCGTATACCTGACGGAGCAGGCACCGATTTCGGCTCATGGCTATATTACAGTATCGTGACAATCACCACATTGGGATTCGGAGATTATACCCCCGCACACGGATGGGCACAGTGTGTGACAGCAGTGGAAGTGATGTTCGGATTGACTATATTGGGATTTTTCCTTAATGCCGTGGGATCAATGAAATCCGAGATTGACGTCACCTCGGAAATCGAGAAGCAACGTGCTTTACATTCCGCACAAGAAAAGGATAAACTAATAAAGATTACACCCGTGCTTTTAAAGCGGCTTAATACATTTATCTACAATTGTGACAACAATGTGGCAGAAAATGTACTGACACGCTCCGCATTTAACATTGCTCTTGCACTTGATTCGGTGCAAACACGTGTCGATCTGACGGAATGGCCTGAGCTGCTGGAAAATTGCTTTACTCTTGTGGCGGATTGCCAGATTTTCACGGATGAACGTCAGATAGAAGAAGCAGCGTCCGAGCCTGCATCAGATTTTACAGCTCATGCTGCGGAGACTGCACGGAAGATCGAGACTTTGCTTTCTGAGATCAATGCCCGATGATAGACATATAATATTCACAAGGAGTGAGCCGCCCCAATCAATTTGCAGGCAATGTCAACAAAAATTTCATCAAAATTGCAGTAACAAAAACTATTTTTATAAAAAAATGGTGATTATTGCTTTTTTTTGATTAATTTTGCCATTGAAGTTGTTCATGCCACATCTCATAAACATCATTGAAATGAGGAGAATACATTTCAACAGCAATTTTTTAACCCAAAAATCATCATTATGTATCAGAGACAAGTAACATTCAAGGAAGCAGTGGAGAGAGCATTGATGCTTAACTACTGCAATTTTAGCGGACGTGCTTCACGTTCGGAATTTTGGTGGTATTCACTCTTTACCTTTATTCTTTCGGCAGCGATAAGCATTGTATTTTGCTGGAGCCAAAACGCAATGAATATTATCACCGGCCTTGTGAATCTTGCATTGCTTCTTCCGAGCCTTGGCTTGGCAGTGCGTCGCCTGCACGACATCGACAAGAGCGGCTGGTGGATCTTCATATCCTTGATACCGGTCGTAGGCTGGATTTTGCTTATCGTATGGTATTGCAAAGACAGTCAGATGGAGGCCAACGAATATGGCCCGGTGCCAAATATGGTGGAATAATCTATTCATAAATCAAACCTACAGGTAAAAAATCTTAAGAATTTATACAATGCAAAACATATCAAAAGTAACGAAAGAAATGGCCCTCGATTATCATGAAGAGGGCAAACCGGGAAAAATTGAAATTGTACCCACCAAACCATATGCTTCCCAACATGACCTTGCTTTGGCCTATTCTCCGGGCGTAGCATTTCCATGCCTGGAGATAGAAAAGAATCCCGAAGACGCGTATAGATATACGGATAAAGGGAATCTCGTAGGGGTAATCAGCAATGGGACGGCAGTCTTAGGACTTGGGGATATCGGTGCTTTGGCAGGGAAGCCTGTAATGGAAGGGAAGGCACTTCTCTTCAAGATATTTGCAGGTCTGGATGCATTCGACATTGAAATCAATGAGAAAGATCCAGAAAAGATCATTCAGATAGTCAAAGCTATCTCTCCAACTTTCGGCGGCATCAATCTTGAAGATATCAAAGCTCCGGAATGTTTTGAGATAGAAACCCGGTTGAAAGAGGAATGTGATATTCCGATCATGCACGATGATCAACACGGCACAGCCATCATTTCAGCAGCCGGTCTCCTTAATGCCCTTGAGATTCAAGACAAGAAAATCGAAGATATTCGCCTTGTCGTGAATGGAGCCGGAGCAGCGGCCATAAGTTGCACCCGCCTTTATGTGCAGCTGGGGGTGAGGAAAGAAAATGTAGTGATGTGCGACTCAAAAGGAGTGATCCGCGCTGACCGTCCGAACCTGAATGATCAGAAGCGTGAATTCGCCACCACACGTGACCTTCACACTTTGGAAGAGGCCATGGCAGGGGCTGATGTATTCCTGGGACTCTCAGTAGCAGACGTAGTAACTGAGAAGATGATACTTTCCATGGCGGCAAAACCAATCGTATTCGCGCTGGCAAATCCGAATCCGGAAATTGACTATAATCTGGCAATGGAGACACGCCCAGATATCATTGTAGCCACAGGAAGATCGGACTATCCCAACCAAATCAACAACGTCATCGGCTTCCCGTATATATTCCGCGGAGCACTTGACTGCGGAGCCACAGGAATCAATGAGGCGATGAAGATAGCCGCAGTGCATGCCATAGCAGAACTTGCAAAACGTCCGGTACCTGCGGTAGTGGACGAGGCATACGGCATGAACAATATAAAATTTGGCAGAGAATATATCTTGCCAAAGGCGCTTGACCCTCGTTTGCTGCTGTGTGTCGCACCTGCCGTGGCAAAAGCTGCCGCCGAGTCAGGAATAGCAAAACGTCCGATAGATGATTGGGATGCCTATCAGGTGAAACTACGCAGCCTTATGGGAGATGACGGCAAGATGATGCGCCGAATCACCGAAATGGCACGTCGCACTCCGAAACGGATCGTCATTTGCGAGGGGAATATGGACAATATGCTCCGAGCTGCTGTCAGAAGCCATCATGAGGGCATTTGCCGGCCGGTAGTGCTTGGGAATGAAGAGATGATAGAAAAACGTGCGTCTCGCCTTGGGCTCACGCTTGAAGGGGTCGAGATAATCAATCCTCGTCATGACCGTGAGATGGAAACTCGCGAACGCTATGCAAGGATTCTGGCACGGAAGAAAGCACGGGAAGGATTCTCTTATGATCTGGCACTTGAAAAGATGTTCGAACGATCTTATTTCGGCATGATGATGGTCGAGACAGGAGATGCGGATGCATGTCTTTATTCATCATATGCCGCCGGCGAATCCGCAGCGAAAGATGTGGTTTCAATAATAGGACTTCAAGATGGATACCGGCACTTCGCCACGATGCACATCCTGAATACTCGCAAAGGCACATTCTTCATTGCCGACACAGCAGTAAATCCTGACGCAGACAAAGCGGCATTGGTGGATATCGCCCGCCTTGCTGATCACACAGTGAAATTCTTTGCCATAGAGCCTCAGATAGCAATGTTGTCATACAGTAATTTCGGATCTTCAAAACATGAAGAGGCCACAATGGTGGCAAGTGCCGTCAAAGAGCTTCATGAGAGTTATCCGGAAGTGAATGTGGATGGAGAGATGCAAGTGGAGTATGCAGTCAATACAGAATTGCGTGACCATACATATCCATTCAATATGCTCAAAGGCAAGAAGGTGAACACACTTGTGTTCCCCAATCTTACGGCGGCTAACACCACCACCCACATGCTTTTGAGCATGGGAGTGGGCTCAATTATCGGTCCTATACAGATGGGATTGAAGAAACCGGTCTATTTCACAAACAGCAATGCCTCTGAGCGTGAGATCATAGATCTGGTTACAATCGCGGCAATCGATGCCATCACTTTGGAAAGGAAGTGACGTTATTCGATAACAGTCCATCACAAAAAAAAGACAAGAGCTTCGTATCAGATACGAGGCTTTTGCTTCTTTTTTACTATGTCGATTTAAAGATAACATCAATCTTCAGTCATATACCATTCTATTTTGTATCTTTCGTCATACTCTTCATCATAATCTTCTTCTACGACCACAAGTTTGTTTCCTTCGAAACGAACCTCAACTGAGCCGGATGCATCCTCATCATAAAGATGATCATAATCCCATGAATAGCGCAGGATACCTTTCTTTTCATTTTCCCAACGCCATGTAGAAACCGCGAGCTCTCCGTCAGAATAAGTAACCAGATAGGTTCCGGCTTTTGTAAATATTACATTTACAGGGATTTCATCATCTTCTTCCTCATATTCAATGTATTCATCCATCGAGAGGGTCTTATCCAAAACTTTCTTACCTTCTTCCCAGTACACCAAATGGACCTTATCAAATTTCCAAGTACGACACAATTTATTGGTCATATCGCTTTCCGTCATGATATTGTCTCTATTGGCACCGACAACGATGTCCTGACCGGAATTAGTCTTAATCACGAGATCTACGGCTGTG
Source organism: uncultured Porphyromonadaceae bacterium (assembly GCA_947174515.1). GTDB lineage: Bacteria > Bacteroidota > Bacteroidia > Bacteroidales > Muribaculaceae > Lepagella. The sequence goes on along the minus strand of CAMWJD010000165.1, from coordinate 367 downwards.
TCACCATTTGATTCGACTTTAATGGTTCCGAACCCTTCAAGTACATAATCGCCATTAGAATTCACTGTATATCTGCCATAAATGATACCGCCATACGAGTTGCGCGTAGATTGTTTGTTCACCGGAATGAACATATTGGCACGCATCTGATCATTTGATCTCGTAAGAACTGAACTCGGTTTAAAATATGGGTAATAACCTTTTTCAGTGATCAGATAATTGCCTGATTCCGTAAATTCTATCGACGAATACGGAGAGTCAGCTGATGAAATAGTGAACCGGGCGGCATTTTTTTCATACTTAGGAGCATCTAAGGAGCCTTTGCTGCATGACGCCATCACTACGCCAAACATTACCATAAGGAGCA
>CAMWJD010000164.1 GCA_947174515.1 uncultured Porphyromonadaceae bacterium | reverse complement strand
TCTCGCATCTATCATATCATTAATTTATCTTAGCTACTTATTCAGTTATCAATATTCACTATTCACTTATGATCCTTTTCCCTCCGACGAATCTGGAAGCATAATAAGGCTCACTGCAATTTGATATTGTAATTCCTCTTGAAGTCGAAGCATGGATGAACGAAAAATTTCCTTTTTCATCTGCACTCACCACTATTCCTACATGCCCTACTCCTCCGGAAGTGCTCCTACCTTTGAAAAATACGAGATCTCCTTTTCTGAGTTCCGTGCGTGAAATTTTCTCACCCTGGCCATATTGATCGCGCGATGAAGGAGAGAGCGAATAACCGAACTGACGGTATACATAACTTGAAAATCCAGAGCAGTCAAACGCATTCGGGCCCTTGCTTCCTCTTGAATATCTTTTGCCAAGATGACTTCTCGCTTCTGAAAGGAGATCGTTTAGGAGTTCTTCCGTCTCCGCGCTGATAGCCTTAATATTCTCACGAGCGGCGATATCTTCTTCCACCATCCTCGTGATAGTATTTTTGTCAAGACCTATATTTTTTGCTGCTGCGAGCTGCTGCTTATGCGCTTCGGCATGAATATTTCGAGTCTTGGCTGTAGCCAATTGTGTCATGCCACACATCATCAACATCGCAAGCAGTATACCTATTCTTTCTTTCATTGTTAGTTTTCTATCGAATTTCTATGTTGCAAAAATAATACAAATTTATGACATACGCAAGTTATTTGCGCTATTTTTCAACGTTTTAAGATTCAATTAATAAATTTTAACATTTTGCACATATTTTAAAAATTAATGCAGTTGATTGAATTTTAACGCATTACGCGTAGACATCACTTATAGCTCTGCTCACAATCACTAAATTTAAGAAAATTTTCCATTGTTACAATAATTTAATCCTCCACACTTTTAATTATTTAAAACTTTTTGCTAAATTTGTAGAATCGATTAACAATTAGTCTTATTACGATGAAAAAAATTCTGATGTTCGCCGCAACCGCAGCTCTTGCAACCACGGCATATGCTGCCGACAATTTCAAAAAATATTCCGACATTCACCCCTCAGGCACCGAAACAATACTTCACGCTTGGAGCTGGAACTTCAATAATATCGCCAAGAATATGAAGAAGATTGCCGACGCCGGATATTCCATGGTGCAAACCTCTCCTGTTCAGCAATGCTGGAATCCCGAAGGTTCTAAAGGGATGCTTTTCTCTGATAATGAAAAGGAGGGACAATGGTATTTCTACTATCAACCCACCGATTGGAAAATTGGAAACCATATAGTAGGATCACGCGAAGAGATGAGGCAGATGATGGACTCCGCCGCCAAATATAATGTACGGGTCATTGTCGATGTCTTACCAAATCATACGGCGTTTGATGTAGATGCTGTAAGTGAAGATCTGGTAAATGCCGCTGGAGGGAGAAACAAGCTATATCATTCGCAAGGTCTGAACCCTGTTCAAGACTACAATGACCGTTACCAGTGCACTTTGTGGGGATCGGGCGCTCTCCCTGATGTGAATACCGAGAACAAAGATTTTCAGAAATACTACATGCAGTTTGTCAATGAATTGCTTGACCTTGGTGTGCGTGGATTCAGATATGACACCGCCAAGCATATCGGCGTACATTCCGACCCCGTAGATTCTGCCTCGGGCGTGAAAGAAAACGATTTCTGGGACGTCGCAACCGGCCAAAAGGCCGTAAAGGGAGTAAAGCTGAATGTCCCTTATGAAGATCTGTTTGTATATGGCGAGGTGCTTCAGGATAAAAATGTTCCTGAAAAAGAATACGAAGAATATTTCGGACAAACAGCCTCAAGCTACGGCTGGATACTTAGGGAAATGCTTGAGAAAGGATCTGCAAAAGATATAGACATCGTCGACTGGCATCATTCGGCATCACCAAATACTCTAACCACATGGGTTGAAAGTCATGACACATATTGCAACGCCCATGAATCCGCCAATCTCACAGACGACCAAATCCGCACCGCATGGGTTTTCCTTACGGCTCGCGACAAAGGAACTCCCCTATTCTTCTCTCGTCCTGCAGGATCCACACGAGATAATTATTGGGGCGACAACCGGCTCGGAGAGGCAGGAAACGACGAATATTTCCATCCTGAGGTTGCGGCGGTAAATCATTTCCGTAAAGAGATGGCCGGACAACCTGAAGATATACAGACTTGCTCTGACGGCGAAGTGCTCGCAGTCAACCGAGGAAAGAAAGGAGCCGCACTCATAAATCTAAGCGGACTTGCCAAACCTATCGATGTAAAGACTTCGCTGCCTGACGGAAAATACCGCGATAAAGTCTACAACAAGGAATTCTACGTCAAGAAAGGAAGACTTACGGGAATACTTGCTCCAAGAAGGACTTATATCCTTTAGTAAAAAGGGTTGAAAAAAAAAATGAATAAGGTGAACCGAGTGGTTCACCTTATTGTTTTATTGCCAAAGAAAGACCGAAACAGCGAATATGGAGAAATGCCCGATTCGCGTAACTATTAAAAATCTTGATTGATATGGATAATGAAAAAAGTCTGAAAGGCACACAGACAGAAAAAATCATCAGTGCCTCTTATCTGAACGAGACGCAATCTTACGCCCGATATAACTATTATGCTCAGGCAGCTGATAAAGAAGGATACTACCCTATGGGCGTTATCTTCAGAGAAACAGCCAACAATGAATTGCACCACGCCAAAGTATTTTTGAAAATGCTTCAGAATACAGAGGTGACAGCCACTGTAGGAGTTGAGGCAGGTTTTTTGGGAAAGACCGTAGACAATATCAAAACTTCCATGCAAGAAGAGATGGAAGGTGGATATGAGTATTATATGGCAGCCGCCAAGACAGCCAAGGAGGAAGGTTTCGACGACATAGCGTCACACTTCGAAGCAATTGCAAGCGTAGAAAAAATACACTACGATCGATTTGCAAAGTTCCTCGACATGATTCAAAAGGGCACTCTCTGGAAACGTGAGCAACCCGTCACTTGGCGTTGCCTCGTTTGCGGATATGAATATGTAGGTACCGAACCTCCGGTAAAATGTCCGGGATGCGATCATCCATCAAGCCACTACATTTGTCTTGAAGATGGATATTGCCCCGCTCCGGGAAGCTAAAAAACTTCTCAGAAGCCAAGAACCTCTCATTATTATAAATAAGCTGCTCCTTCACATATCGGAGCAGCTTTTTATATTTAAGCCTCTGCTAATTTCAAGAGTCTATCTTAGGCATGCATAAAGAATTATGCATTGTCAATTAACTGAAGAATCTTCTGAATATCTTCACCACATCCATATGATCCTGCACCCCGGCCGTTTCAGCTGCCGAATGCATAGCCCATATAGCAGCTCCCATATCAACCCCACGAAGGTCGAGCTGTCCGGTAAGGATATTTCCAAGCGTGGATCCACCGGCTACATCCGAATGATTCACAAAATACTGGCACTTCACTCCCGCCTCATCACAAAGGGCACGGAATACTGCGGCTCCATCTGCATCAGTCATATATTTGCAGTTGGCATTGATCTTCACCACAGGGCCGCCACCTATCACAGGATGATTGGTAGGATCATATTTTTCATTATAATTAGGATGCCATGCATGAGCATCGTCAGCCGAAATCATAAAGGAATTTGCTATCGTCCTGTAGAAAGCCTGCGGTCCGAAACCTACGCATATGCAGATGCGCTCCAATATCATCCGAAGCACCGGGGAATGTGCTCCTTGCTTAGTTCCCGATCCGGTCTCTTCATTATCAAAGACAGCCATGACACGTGTAGCCCCGCATGGCGTGTCACATTCCTGAAGGAGAGCCTCAAGTGAAGCAAAAGCCATGCTCAGATCATCAATTCTTCCGCTCTGGATATACTCATTGTTTATACCTACAAGATGAGCCTTCTCCACCGGATAGAGATTCAATTCATAGTCCAATATTTCTTCAGGCTGGATTCCGAGATGCTCCGCGAGCAAGCATTTCACCAATCCTCCTCTTTCCTTGTAAGCATCTATCTGCGCCTGTGTAAAATAACCTACAACCGGCTTCATATCTTTCTGGATACTCAATTTGTTGCCTTCATTCACTTCTCGGTTGAAATGAATGGCGAGATGCGGTATAGTGCATACAGGGCGTTTCAGATCTACCAAAGTCGTTACCGGATGAAGGAAATCAGGGCCAATTGTCATCACTCGACCCGATATGGAAAGCGGACGGTCAAACCATGTATACATGATTCCCCCACCATATTTCTCTACATTCAGACTCACTACCCCACCTTCTCCATAAATTTCACAATTCGGCTTCAGCTTAAAACATGGGGAATCACTGTGAGATGAAATTATTCTGACTCCGGAATAACCGGGAGCATCCACTCCAACGACGAAAGCAAATACCGCACTTCCGTTTTTCACGACATAGTATTTACCTCCGCACTCAAGATTCCATTCATCAGCGGCGTCAAGTTGTATGAATCCTGCTTTATCAAGTTCCTTACAGATTGTAGCGACTGCCATGAAATTGCAAGTCGACTCATCCATCCATTTCAATAATCTCTCTATCATGTTGTCAGTTTTATGTTTTCAGTCTTCAGTTGTCAGTCTTTAGTTGTGACCGAGAACCCGACGCAGAAATTCTAAATTCTAAATTCTAAATTCTAAATT
>CAMWJD010000163.1 GCA_947174515.1 uncultured Porphyromonadaceae bacterium | reverse complement strand
TTTGCCATATCTTTGCAAATGAAGTTGTTTAAACTTATTTACGAATAATAAAAAAATCCAATGAAGTGTTAAACCAAAGATTCGGTTTATAATATTTCTGTTATTTTTTATCGGAGTCTGTCGGCTGCACGCAGCTTATTGCTGTCGTTTGTGATAAGTCGGCAAGCAAGAAGATCCGCTATCAATGCCACCAATGGCGCACAAATGAATGTGCTCCAGCTCACACTCATGCCATAGTCAGAAGCGAATCCTGACGCTGTGAAAGCGACTATAATCCCGGCCACCACAGTAAGCAATGTAGAAATTAATGCCACATTCTTCTGCAGACGCAGATTCTTAAAGCAAAATATATCCACTATCGGAAGAATACATGCTAAAATTGACACTACAAACAGTATGATCGTTCTTATGCCGGTAGCCTCATCGGGAGAAGTGGCAATTCCCTCACGGAAGATTCCGAGTGCCGTTACATTGAAAGTATAATCATCAGCCTGAATCTGACCAAGTGAACAAAATGAGAAAATTCCCATCATTACTCCGGCAATCAAAAGCATTACTGACTGCCATCTTTGTATTACCATATTAGAAAAAATTTATGTTATCGTGTTGAATATGCAAAATTAATAAAAAATACGGAGTTTTCAGCGATTTTTGGCATTTTATTTGTTTTAACTTATAGGAAACTGGCATACATGTCACCAAATTCTAAAAAAATGAAGGATCGTACTAAATATTCTCTTCCCGAACAAACCAAGAAGCTTTTGGAAGCCGGCCGATACAAAGATTGCTTTACACTGTTGCGCAGGCGTCTTTCAGAAACTCCGCTCGCAGGAGCTCTCAATCAAATCACTCAGTCTGAAAGCACCTACAGATACCTGCTCGATTACTTTGCAAGAGGTCTTTCAGACCCTGGCAGAGAAGATATTCTTGCCGATATCCGTCGCACATTACGGGATTTAGCACAGCAAATAGATAAGGAGTCATCCGCCGCCGACTCGCCGGATATCTATTTCTCAACACTTAGAATGTGCCGGCTGCGCCCGTCTGATCTAAAAACAGCAATTGAAAAAACAGTGGAATTGAAGGCGATGTCAGACCTCGCACTTGCCGCAGGGCAACATCCGGACTCGATCATGGCCCAAATCGAAGCCCAGGATGAGTTAATATTCAACATGCTTTGGACTGCAGATTCACTTTCCCCCGAATCTTACGCATATGTCGCGGATGCTGTAAAAAACGACACTCTTCCCTATACTACATCTTCACTGATTATATCGGCGATCGGACTATCACTCATGAGATATTATTCACATGAAGGATTGCTCCTACTTATATCCTTATCCAAAGAAAAGAATTACAAGATTTCAGCGAGGGCTCTTTCTACACTACTGATCGCCCTATGCAGATGGAAAGATGAGGTCGCAGATGACAAAAAACTAATGCAGGCTCTCGCCACGCTCACTGATATCGATGGAATGTCAAAGAAAATCAGAGATGCAGTCAAGACCATCATTCGGACACGCGACACCGACAGAGTCTCTAAAAAAATGCAAAGAGACGTGATACCGGGACTCATGCAGTTTGGCCCTGATATCATCAGTCGCCTTAAGGAGTCATCGGAAGAATCATCATTTGCCGATCTTGAAGCTAATCCCGAATGGGAGGAGTTGCTTCGCAACTCAGGATTGGAAGAAAAATTGCGCGAGCTGACCGAAATGCAATCTGATGGAGCCGACGTCATGATGGTAGCTTTCTCAAATTTGAAAAATTTCCCATTCTTCAGACAAGTGAGAAATTGGTTCCTGCCATTCACCATAGAGCATACGATGCTGCGCCAGTTCCTCACAATAGACAATGACGGAATGACATCACTATTGGAAATGAGTGGTCTGATGTGTGATTCAGACAAATATTCATTAGCGTTTTCGCTTGCTTCAATGCCAGAGAGCCACAGAAAAATGGTACTTTCTCAAATGCAAGCGCAGACAGAGCAAATGAAAGAGCAAATGCAGGAATTGAAAATGCTCAAGGCCGGTACTGAATTTGAGGAGGAGCTGACCAGGTATTACCGCGACCTTTACAGATTTCATAAATTGTACCCAAAACGTGGAGAATTTTATGATCCTTTTGAAAAAGCTCTTGATTTCACCTCCATACCTGTGATAGCGGATATCATGAAGTCGGATGATGAAGTGGCTACTGTCGCGGAGTTCTATTTTAAGCGAGGATATTATGCAGATGCACTCCCTCTTCTTCAAACAGTTGCAAACGAATCGGCTGCCAGTCCGCACGTGTGGGAGAAAATCGGTTTTTGCCTTGAAAAATCACCTGACGGAAATGACGCAGCAATCGAAGCCTACATGAAGGCCCAGCTCTTCAATCCCGACAGCCGATGGATCTCCCGCAGATTAGGAATTTGCTATAAAAAATCAGGTGATTTCAGAAATGCTACGGAATATCTTGAAATGGCACGACCTGAAGACGGATCATTTGATAAAAGTCTCTCACTGCTTATTGCCGACACCTTGGCAGATGCAAAAAAATGGGATGATTCCCTGAAAGAACTATATCGAGTAGACTATGAAAATCCGGATGATCCGGAAGTAATTCGCAGAATGGCCAAATGCCAATATAATATGACGAATATTGACAGCGCTTCCAATTTGATGAAAAGGATTTCAAACATAGACTTGACTGAAAGCGACTACAGGATAATGGGGCATATTGCATTTTTAAATAACGATATGGAAGAAGCCACACGCTTCTACCGACTCACTGTCCGTCCGAACGATGACAAAAGGATGTGGAAATCGCTGATTCTGGCAGATATCGAGTCCCTGACACACCACGGAGCCTCGCGAAGCGATCTTATATTGCTGCTTGAATCGATAGCTTATTCCATCGAATAGTATAAAATACGGCATGTAGCTTTTGACTCATGATTAAAAGAAATAAGGAACCCGTCTGAGTTCCTTATTTCTTTATAATTTTGCCAATCTGTTAATTTCCAATCGTATTGACGTTACAGCTTCCTGAAAGTCCTTGGCATATTTTATTCTATCCTCTATTGCTGAAATACCATGAAGCACTGTAGCATGACGACGATTCAGTTTCGCTCCGATTGCCGAAGAAGAAAGACCTGTCATGTCATGACTGAGATACATTATTATCTGACGTGCATCCGCAATATCACGCACCCTGCTTTTGGTGAAAATGACGTCGGGGCTCAAATTATAATATTCTGCAGTCGCATCGACTATCATATCGAAATTTACAGGTTTTGAAGTCGGAGCTGATTTCACAGTATGCCGCATGACATCTTTTGTGAGTTCAAGAGTGACCGGCCTGTTTAATGTGATCGACCGTGTCAGAAGCCCCATTACTATCCCTTCAAGCTCGCGGACACTTCCTGTGGCACCACTCGCAATGCAATCAATAATGGCATCAGAAAGAGCCAGACCATTTTTCTGAGCCTTGAATTTAAGTATATTTCTCCTTAAATTATAGTCAGGTTTGGGAAGTTCTTCGGTTACACCCCATTTGAAACGGTCGATCAATCTGTCTTCAATCCCGTCAAGCTCCACCGGAGGACGATCGCAAGTGAACACAAGCTGCTTTCCATTGTGGTGCATATGGTTAAAAATCGGGAACAACGTCTCAGCGGTCTTTGCTTTTCCTGAAATCTCCTGAAGATCATCTAAAAGAAGGACGTCAACTTCCTGCTGAAACCAGTTGATGAATACCGGAACTTTCTGATTCATCACTGCATTCACATACATATTCTGGAACTGGCGCATAGGCAAAAATAATATTCTTGCCCTCGGATTCCTTTCCTTTATCCTAATTCCGATAGCCTGAATTAAATGAGTCTTTCCCACACCTACCGAACCATAGAGGAAAAACGGATTGAAATCTGACTTATTGGGATTTTCAGCAATATAGTGAGCTATCGTGTAGGGAAGTTTATTGCTATCGCCGAGACAGTAGTTTTCAAAAGTCATGGCAGGGTTAAGCTGAGGATCGACCTCAACCCCTTTGTCGGCGGAAGCCTTCAGGAAATCAGAAGGAGCATGCTGGATCGACTGCAAAAACTTCGTGTCCACAGCATTGCTACGCATCGGACTGGAGTAGTTGAGCGCCGACTCCTTGTCGCCTCCTATCACTTCCACTTCATAACCAAGCTGAACGTCAGGACCAAATTCCTTACGCAGCACACTTGATATTAAGCCAAGAAAACGATCTTCATATTCTTCCATGAAGAATTTTGAAGGCAAAGAAAGAGTGAGCTTATTGTCTTTATATTTAATGGCTTTTGCGGGAGAAAACCAAGTCTTAAAGCGCTCATCCCCAACATTATCTCTGATAATGTCGAGGCACCTGCTCCATTTTTCTTTGTAATCACCATTCATTGCATTAACCTGTTTGTTTTATTTGGCTTAAAATTGTCAAAAACGTTTGCAAAGTTAAGATAAATTTTTCAAAAAATGAAACTATTTTTATCCCTGCCCAAATCTTTTTTTTCTCATCATTGATTTTCAACCAACTACTTTGCTTATTTAGACTCAGTCCAAATAACCATAAAAGTCAAAAAAAAGAGAACCGAAAAACGGCACTCTAATTTCTTTATAACATAAGTAGCTAAGAAAAATTAAACGACATATGTTACTAAGTAATCCGATAATGGT
>CAMWJD010000162.1 GCA_947174515.1 uncultured Porphyromonadaceae bacterium | reverse complement strand
AGATCTTTTCAAGCTGCTTGAATTACATTATCGTTTAATTTCTGTGTGCTACTTAAAGGTTATTAATAAACCTATAACAAATTAAGTCCGTCAAAGTTCCATAATAAAGTCAGCCTGAAATGCGCTAAAAAGGGGAGGCTTAGGTTTTGGAGCGACTCAAAAAAAGATAAAGACAAAATATTTTTGTTGTTTTCATTTATATTCACTAATTTTGCATTGATAAGCAGATAGGATGCGCTATACACACCCTAGGGGGCTCTGAATTTTTATGAGTACGGGTCTGAATTGTTTTACGATTATAAAAGTTAATATATGTCAAAGATCGGAAGCGTAAATACACCTAAAGGTTGCAAGGCAATGCTGCTTGGTAGCGGTGAACTTGGAAAGGAAGTGGCGCTTGAACTCCAGCGTTTCGGCGTGGAAGTGATAGCATGTGATAAATATCCTGACGCTCCGGCCATGCAGGTGGCTCATAAAAGCTATGTGTTCAATATGCTAGACGGTGAAGAGCTTCGCCGTATCGTAGAGCTCGAGCATCCCGACCATATCATACCGGAAATAGAGGCTATCGCTACCTCGACTCTTGTCGAGCTTGAGAAGGATGGCTATAATGTGACACCTACTGCCCGTGCAGCATGGCTCACTATGAACCGTGAAGGGATTCGTCGTCTCGCGCATGAAAAACTCGGCATAAAGACTTCTCCCTATCGGTTTGCATCGACACGCGAAGAATTTGACGAGGCAGTCAAGGAAATCGGGATTCCTTGCGTGGTCAAGCCCATTATGAGTTCATCCGGTCACGGCCAGAGCGTAATCAAAAGTCCTGATCAGATCGACCATGCTTGGAAAGAGGCGCAGGAAGGTGGTCGTGCAGGCGCCGGGAGGGTGATTGTGGAAGGATTTGTTGACTTTGACTATGAGATAACTCTGCTTACCGTCCGCAACGTGTCCGGAACTGCATTTTGCGAACCTGTCGGTCATATTCAGATCGATGGAGACTACCGCTATTCATGGCAGCCTCAGCCGATGTCGGCAAAGGCGATTGAATCCGCCCGTGAGATCGCCAAAAAAGTGACTGATGCGCTCGGCGGCTACGGAATCTTTGGTGTGGAACTGTTCATAAAGGGCGACGAGGTGATTTTCAGCGAGGTTTCGCCTCGTCCTCACGATACCGGAATGGTGACTATGATATCACAAGACATGTCTGAGTTCGCGCTTCATGTCCGCGCGCTTCTCCGGCTTCCGGTCCCGGCAATCGATTTCTATGGACCATCCGCATCCAGGGCAATCGTGCTTGAAGGGGATACTGATTGCGTGGAATTCGACAATCTTGAGCAAGTGCTTGCAGAGCCGGGTACTCAACTCCGTATCTTCGGTAAACCCGTAGTGCATGGTCATCGTCGTATGGGGGTCATCCTCGCGCGAGGAGCGTCAGTGGATGAGGCCCGGGCCAAGGCGGCACGTGCATACGACGCCCTTAAAGTCACGGGAGCCACCAAAGATATGAAATGATATATAAGCGGGCGTTGCCGCCGGCAGATATTGTAAAAAACACCGTATGATCCAATGATTATACGGTGCTTTTTTATGTTATAAAGCATCTATGCAGTGATTTTTTAGGATTTGTATAAGGCAATTATTGCATATATCATTACAGTTTGTTATCTTTGCTAAATATTTTAAACGACATTTAATCATGGATATCGGCAATAGAATAAGGGTGATAGTGGATTTCTATGTCGACGGATTCAGGAATATGACCGTCGGCCGGAAACTGTGGACAATTATATTTATAAAGGTCGCAATCCTCTTTTTCGTGTTCAAACTGTTCTTTTTCCCCGATATATTGAAGGAAAATTATGACAACGACAACGATCGTGCCCGCGCGGTTGCCGAGCAACTGACATCCCGATAACTATGCCGGGAATATGACCCCTGAAATAAACTTAAAAACTAAATAAAAACCATGGAAGATTTGATTCAAGTAGTAGACTGGTCAAGACTTCAATTCGCCTTGACCGCCATAGTCCACTGGCTCTTCGTTCCGCTCACAATCGGAATCAGCCTTATCGTCGCCGTAATGGAGACGATCTATCATCGTACAAAATCAGAGAAATGGCTTAAGACAACGAAATTTTGGATGACCCTCTTCGCTATCAATTTCGCTATCGGAGTCGCTACCGGTATCATCCTTGAATTCGAATTCGGCACCAACTGGTCGAACTACAGTTGGTTTGTAGGCGATATCTTCGGTGCGCCGCTTGCTATTGAAGGCCTTTTGGCATTCTTCATGGAGGCCACATTCTTTGCCGTAATGTTCTTTGGTTGGAAAAAAGTCTCTCCGGGATTTCACCTTGCATCCACCTGGCTTGTGGCTATCGGTGTCTCCCTTTCAGCTCTTTGGATTCTTATAGCCAATGCATGGATGCAGTATCCGGTGGGAATGGAGTTTGATCCCGACCAGATGCGCAATGTCATGTCTGACTTCATGGCTGTCGCAACTTCTCCTGTGGCTGTCAATAAATTCTTCCATGCGGTCACCAGCGGTTGGGTGCTTGCATCTGTTTTTGTGATTGGAGTAAGCTGTATTATCGCCGCTAAAGGCAAAAATCTGCAGATGGCCAAAGACTCTGTAAAGGTGGCCGGTTGGATCGGGCTTGTCGGAATGATCTTCACTATGTGGACAGGTGACGGTTCAGCTGTTCAGGTGGCACGAGTGCAACCCATGAAACTTGCTGCGATGGAAGGACTGTATCGTGGAGAGATAGGTCAGGAGCTTATCGGCTTTGGTATTGTGGATGAGAAAGAGAGAGACGTCAAATTTAAGATCGCTATTCCAAAAGGTCTTTCTCTTCTTGCCAACCATGATCTCGACAGCTTTGTCCCCGGTATAGATGACCTTATCGATGGAGTAGCCCTCACTCCTCAAGGAGACACTATCAACACCATCAGCTATGCCAAGAGAATAGAGATAGGCAAAGCGGCTCAGCAGGCACTTCGTGACTACGAGGTAGCCCGAAAGGCCGGCGATCAAGCTGCGCTTGCCAACGCTCTCGAAAGAATAAAAGCCAACTATCCGTTTTTTGGATACGGTTATTTCAACTCTCCGGAAGAAGCAGTGCCGCCGGTTGCTCTCACATTCTATTCTTTCCATATCATGGTGATTGCAGGCGGATATCTGCTTCTCTTCCTTATTGTGGCCCTTTTTATAGTTTACAAGAAACCTGTTTGGTTCGACACTCGCCTTGCCCGCTGGATTGGCGTTCTCAGCATCCCTGTGGTATGGATATGCAGCGAAGCCGGTTGGATTGTTGCGGAAGTCGGTCGTCAGCCTTGGACTATTCAGGATATTCTCCCTGTGCAAGCAGCTGTGTCTGCTGTGTCTGCTCAGTCAGTTCAGCTCACATTCTGGCTCTTTGCCATAGTGTTCGCTGCTCTCATCGCAGCTGAAATTTCCATTATGGTGAATGAAGTAAAGAAAGGTACCAATAAGGAAATAACAGAATAAGTACAATAGTCCAATATGCCTAATGGGTCCTATAAGCCATATTAGGCCTATATTCCTAACTAACAATAAAAAAATACACAATGGAAACCCTACAAATATATTGGTGGCTTCTTATAGCGGTGCTTGGAGGAGTCCTCGTATTTATGCTTTTCGTCCAGGGTGGTCAGAGCCTATTGCTTGAGACTCGAGGTTCGATTGCCAAAAATCTTATCGTAAACTCACTCGGACGCAAATGGGAACTCACCTTCACCACCCTGGTGGTGTTTGGCGGAGCATTCTTCGCTTCATTCCCCTTGTTTTATTCCACCTCTTTCGGTGGGGCATATTGGCTCTGGATGGCGATTCTCTTCAGTTTTGTGCTCCAGGCCGTAAGCTATGAATTCCGTCGCAAATCCGGCAATCTCTATGGCACCGGCACCTACGATGCTTTCTTGCTCATCAATGGAGTGGTCGGATGTGTCCTCATTGGTGTCGCTGTCGGCATTCTCTTCTTTGGTGGAGAATTCACCGTGGCGAGAGGAAATATTCTCGATGGTGAATCTCCGGTCATCTCTGTCTGGGCCTCTACTCATGGTCTTGAGGCTATTGCAAGTTGGAAGAATCTGCTCGTAGGTTTCACTCTTTTCTTCCTTGCGCGCATGAACGCCGCTTTATATCTGATGAATTCTGTTGATGGCGGTCCGAAATTCTTCGATGCTGTAAGGAAAAAAGCCATATTGAATGGCCTTATCTTCGTTGTCTTATTCCTTGCTCTTGTAGCAGTGGTCCTCACTTCCGACGGATACACCGTAGAGCCGGACGGCAAAGTGGTTGCAGTCCCTTACAAATATGCCATAAACTTGATTGAGATGTGGTGGATATTGGCTGCCCTCTTGATTGGTGTCGTGTTGGTGCTTGTAGGTTTTGCGTTAACTGCATTTAAAAAAGAGTATAAAGGCGGTATATGGTGGACAGGTATAGGTACTATCATCACAATCGTCAGCCTTCTTTGTGACCTTGCTTACAACAACACCTGCTACATGCCATCGCTGACCGATCCGCAGTCATCGCTCACCATCGCCAACAGCAGCAGCACTGAATTCACTCTCACCGTCATGTCGTGGGTATCCCTTTTGGTTCCTGTCGTGATCCTCTACATCTGGTACGTCTGGAGCAAGATGAACGCTACTCCGATTACCACGGGCGAAATCGAGGAAGACTCCCACTCCTACTGATATTTAATGCTGCCTGTTGCAGGTATGCTGCAGAATATAATAAGGAGGGTGCGTCATTTTGACACACCCTCTTCTGTTGAATATTAATCCTTCAAGCATCCCACCGGCACAACCCATACTCCGTCTTTCCGTCGATAGGCGTATTCCCCGGCTGTCAGC
>CAMWJD010000161.1 GCA_947174515.1 uncultured Porphyromonadaceae bacterium | reverse complement strand
GTAACCTTCTGATCCGTAGTCAGATGCTCTATTCAGTTGAGCTAGCGAACCTCCTATTTGTGATCTCTCTCAGAATCACGATGCAAAATTACTGTTTTTTTTTGAATTGTGCAAATTTTAAAGGAACTTTTTTTAGAAAATATACTTGACACCGGCCTCGCCAATCATCTCGGGAATCGGAGGCACGGTCTTTACTATTTCTATTTCACCACCTTTAACGATTTTCCATTTCATGACTGCAGTTCTACCAAATCTCACAGCTACAGTTTCCAATAGAGCAGCCGGCACCGACATCACCTCCTTCAATAACTCATAGACGTCAGCATACGACACAGTGGATGACAGATCATCTTTTGAAGCATCATATCCGGCCGCGTCAATGCGTAGCCTAATATTAATTCTATATTGATTGCCGGTCACTTTTTCTTCAGGCAAAACCCCATGTCTGCCATAAAGCATGACATCACGCAGCTGTATCTCAAATTCAGGCATCACACACAGGAATTTTTGCTATACGCTTGGCATGGCGGCCACCTTCAAACTCAGCGGAAAGATATGCGTCAACGATCTTGTATGCATCATCAACAGAAATGAATCTGGCCGGCAGTACAAGAAAATTCGCATCGTTGTGCTGACGAGCAAGAGCGGCAAGTTCCGGAAGCCAGCATAATGCAGCGCGAATTTTCTGATGTTTGTTTAGAGTCATCTGAATGCCATTTCCACTTCCACACATCGCGATACCAAAATCACATTCTCCTGATTCAACCGCACGAGCAGCAGGATGCGCATAATCCGCATAATCGCATGAATCCGGACTATACGTGCCAAAATCAACTGTTTCGTAACCTTTTTTCTCTACATAAGGCTTGATAATAGACTTAAGGTCAAAAGCCGCATGATCAGATGCAAATGCTATTTTCATGATGATATTTATGGTTAAAGGGTTTACTTGTTTAAAAGTTTAAGGATTTACTTCAGTCTCTCCGAGTTCAGATTCAGGAGTTTCTTCTTCAGATTCCTGAGCATGCTCATGCCACACAGCGTTTGTCTGCTCAATAAACCCCAAAATCGCATCACGCCCTGATTTCTTTTCTGAAGAAGTCAAGAACATCGGAGGCAATTCTTCCCATTTCAAAAGTAGTTCATTCTTAAACAAAGCCATGTTATGATCAGCAACCGCCCTGCTCACCTTATCAGCCTTTGTGAAAACAATTGCTATCGGGACACCATTCTCACCACAAAAATTCAAGAATTCAAGATCAATCTTCTGAGGTTTATGCCTGACATCAATCAGCACAAACAGGCAAGCCAGTTGCGTGCGGGCAAGAGTATATCCTTGAATCATACGAGAAAAATCCTGCCGTTGGTCTTTTCCTCTTGCCGCATATCCATAGCCTGGAAGGTCTACTATATACCAAGCGCCATTATTTATCTTAAAATGATTGATCAATAATGTCTTACCCGGTTTCTGAGAGGTTTTAGCAAGCGAACTGTTGTTTGTGAGCATATTAATAAGTGAGGATTTCCCGACATTCGAGCGTCCTATAAAGGCATATTCAGGAACATCTGTATCAGGACACTGACTCACTTTGGAACTGCTTATCTCATATTTTGCGTTTTTAATATCCATAGTCTAAGATTTTCGGTTCTATTAAAAGAACAATCCATGAATGGCTTTGATTGCTTCAACAGTATCTTTTTCTTGAACCACAAATGAAACTGTAGTATCCGAGTTTCCCTCCGAGCAAGCCAAAGTCTTGATTCCGCTACGCATTAGAGTATTAAGGATTCTTGCGTTAACACCTTTCAAATGCCTTATCCCCTCACCCACGACGGCAATCGTAGAAAGATTCTCTTCAAAAGCTATTGAAGACAACGCACCGTCAATCAACTCAGGAGCAAACTCTTCGTTGAGCGCCCTTGAAGCCCTTTCGCGGTCGGAAGACGCAATAGCAAATGAAAACTCCTCGTTTTCACCGGGCTGGGCCAACAAAAAAACACTTACTCCATTTCGTGCTAAAGCATTGTATGCTCGCGTATTAATTTGAGCTACATTATCTGTCAACTTTCCATATAGTCGCACAAGACAAGTATTTCTTACAGCTGTCACACCTTTTACAGGATATTCTTTTGCCTCAGAAGAATCGGAAATCAAAGTTCCTGTAGCGGTCGGATTGAACGTATTAAGAATTCGAATGGGTATATTTTTATGGAATACCGGGTAAATCGTAGGAGGATAAATAACTTTGGCACCAAAAGTACAGAGTTCCATGCTTTCTATAAAAGACATAGAAGAAAGCACCTTAGCATCCTTGATTATTCTTGGATCAGCGGTCATGAATCCATCGACATCAGTCCAAATATCAAGAATATCTGCATTTATAGCAGCGGCAATTAAAGCAGCAGTATAGTCACTTCCGCCACGCCCGAGATTTGTGATTTCTCCGGTATCTCTATCTTTTGATATAAAACCGCCGGTAATGTGCGGACCTTTTTCTGAATTTGAAAATTCCTTGACAATGAGGCGGTGTGTCAATGCTATATCGGCGATATTCTTGTCAAACCACTTTTCTGTCTTTATGAAATCGAGTGAGTTGTGGAGCCTCGCATCTTTAATAATACCTGCCACGATTGGAGCCGACATTCTTTCGCCAAGGCTTACGATGACATTAAGAGTTTTTGCCGGGAGGTCTCCTATCAAAGAAACCCCTTCATAAGTGCGTCTTAGTTCATCGAGAAGAGCGTCAACTGTCTCAATAGTTTCTACTTTCTTTTCCTGTCTTACTAATTGATCAATAATGTCATGATGTCGAGCGATAATCGCATCAATTTCATCCGACCAGTCTTCTCCATCAGCCGCAAGCCGAGCCGTAGATATTAATTTATCTGTAAGTCCTCCCAAAGCAGAAACAACGACAACCGTGTCTGAAGGGAGTGATTCTACAATAGATCTTACATTTTTCAGGCTTTCTACTGTTCCAACAGAAGTGCCACCAAATTTCAATACATTCATGTTGCAAAATTACAAAAAAATAATGACGTATCAAACCTAAAACCCACACCGGTGTTAAATATGTATAACCAATCTTAACTAACTACTATGAATACCGCAGTTAAAACCTATACGAACTATGATGGATTTCGGGAAGCGCTCCGCAATGCAAAGGCTATCAGAAAAGAACATATCTCCTCATCTCATGAGAATAGCGAGCCACTCCTCTTCCGACCCATCACACATTCAGACATGGCAAAAATAATGCCCTATCTGATTGAAGAAAAAGGACGGACCACTGATTTTTCTTACGGAGGAATATTAATGTGGGTCGAATACTTCAAATATGAATATGCCATATGCGAAGACACCTTATATATCAAAGGAGTAGTAGAAAACGATACTTGCACCCCGGCCTTTTCCTTGCCGATCGGGAAATTGCCATTGAAAGAAAGTATTGAAAAAATACGGTCATATTGCGATGAAAACAATATTCAGGCAATTCTATCGGCTGTTCCGGAATATGCACTTGAATCACTTGAAGATGCAGGCATCCTGTCAATAAACCCTCTTGAAGATTGGGGCGACTATATATATGATGCGAAAATGCTATCAACCCTGTCAGGAAAGAAAATGAGCAAAAAACGTAATCATGTAAATAAATTTGATTCTTTATATCCTGAATCTAAGGTAATAAAATTGGATGCGACGAATGTTGACAGTGTTTTAGATTTTATGAATATCATAGATAGAGAAGGGGACTCTGTCGACATGGCAATAGAAGAACGGCTTATGACAAGAAGAATGCTTGACTTTATAAAAGAAGGAGATCAAAATTTAGAAGGAGCTATCTTGCTGGTTGGTAATGATATTGCCGCTTTCACAATCGGAGATGTCAAAAATGACACATTATTCGTGCATGTGGAGAAAGCCTCGCGTAAATATGAAGGGAGTTATGAGAAAATCAACAAAGAATTTGCATCCCTGATGTGTATGAAATATCCGGAGATAGCATACATAAACCGTGAAGATGACTCCGGAGATGAAGGGCTTCGGAAAGCAAAAGAATCTTATCATCCTGTCGAGATACTTAAGAAATATAATATTGCTCTTTGAGGATTGGAGAATTTTTGGTAATTTTGCAAAGCAAATAAAGCGTAGATCACCAAAAATGAATAGATATGAGCGACGTACTTGTCATTATTCCAACTTATAATGAAATTGAGAATATCAGCACAATGTTGCGCACCGTCATGAAGCTTCCTGATGGATTTGATGTACTTGTCATCGATGATGGATCACCAGATGGCACAGCAGATGCAGTGAGGGCTTCAATGAACGATTTTCCGGGGAGAATTCATCTTGAATGTCGCTCCGGCAAACTTGGACTTGGTACAGCCTATATCCATGGATTCAAATGGGCGTTGGCTCGAGACTATCAGTATGTGATAGAAATGGATGCTGATTTCTCTCACAATCCGGAAGATCTGACGCGTCTCTATCATGAATGTAAAGATCGGGAGGCAGACGTATGTGTGGGTTCGCGCTATATATCCGGAGTAAATGTAGTGAATTGGCCGATGGGGAGAGTCCTGATGTCTTATTTTGCCTCAGCATATGTTCGATTCATCACAAGTATGCCTTTGCACGACTCCACAGCGGGATACGTTTGCTACCGCAGAAGAGTACTTGAAGCCATCGAATTAGATAAAATAGAGTTTAAGGGTTACGCTTTCCAGATTGAAATGAAATTCAAGGCATGGAAAAAGAAATTCAAGTTAGTCGAAATACCAATAATTTTTGTGAATCGGCAACTCGGCACGTCAAAAATGAACTCCAGCATCTTCGGAGAGGCAGTGTTCGGCGTCATCTCACTTCGACTTAAAGCGCTATTCGGTAAATTATAAAATAT
>CAMWJD010000160.1 GCA_947174515.1 uncultured Porphyromonadaceae bacterium | reverse complement strand
ACTTAGCGGAACCTTACAGAATTTTGCCGGCGGGGTGCTGGTGCTTATATTGAAACCATATAAAGTAGGTGATTACATCGAGGCTCAAGGATATGCGGGAACAGTAAAGGAGATATTGATGTTTCACACTGTGATCACTACCCCGGATAACAAAACTATAATGATTCCTAACGGGGCCTTATCTACCGGAAGCATCAACAACTATTCAGTGCAAGATTACAGACGCGTAGAGTGGACGGTTTCCATGCAATATGGGGATGATTTTGAAACTGCCGCGGCAGCAATAAAAGAAATATTGAATGACGATGAAAGAGTGGTCAAGGGTAATCCTGACCAACCTGTGTTTGTCGCTATAAAGGAGATGGGCGACAGCGCCGTGATCCTTACAGCAAGAGCATGGGTAAAAAGTTCTGAGTATTGGGCTCTGTTTTTTGATATTTCTAATAAATTATATGCACAATTACCGAGCAAAGGCGTACACTTCCCATATCCTCAACTTGATGTACACCTTATTCCGAATGATAAATGAAAGGTTAAAGAGTAAAATTTTTGATTATATTCAGTAGGTCGGCACCATAGTCGGCCTTCTTCTTTTTTCCAATCCCCGGAATAGAGCTGAGGTCTTCTTCATCTTGAGGAATTTCATTGGCAAGAATCACCAATGTCTTGTTGCCAAGAATCATATAAGCAGGAACGCCTTCTTCTTGAGCTTTTGCACGTCGCCATTCCACGAGAGCTTCGTAAAGTTCAGGGTTCTCAATATCGTTACTTATATGAGATCCCTTTGCCTTATTTGATATTTTCACCCAAGTGGAGTCAGATAACGAAATATCATGCTTTATCTGGAGGAAATCAACTGCAGAAAGTTTCTTTTCGAGAGTGGCAGTCATAAGGGCATCCTTAAGTTTTGCTTCGTATTCCACTGATGTCATTGCATTGAGAAATTTTTTCAGCGCATCCTTATTGTCAATTTCAGAAGGAATATCTTTAAGAAATTGGAAGATGGGGCTAAGTTCCTTCAAGAAGTATGTGCTTGCAGCTTTTAATCGTTCGTGAATTCGAGAAGGCGAAACACCTTCAGCCGACATTCGCCTGAGTTGATCTTGAAAGCGAAGCGACACTTTGAATAGCTCATTGAATTTATTATTGAAAATGTCACCGTAGGTTGCTGTCAACTTAGGGAATGTAGCCGCGTGACTGATTTGAAGGACGCGATGTAATGATTCTAATGCATTGCGCAGCCCGGTGAGGTCAGGGATCTCAAGATTAAATCTCTGCTCAAAATCATTCTCAAGCATGTCTACCTTTGAAGAGTCAGCTTCGCGAGCGGAGCAAACATGTTCGAAATCAGACACCAAACGGTCGCAAATGATGGCATATGGTGGGAGCGGCTGTTCGAGCACCAATCCTTGAAGAGTACGGCATCGGCTCAATGCCACATATGTCTGTCCATGTGCAAATGAAGCCGAAGCATTGATAATGGCCTTATCAAACGTCAAGCCCTGGCTCTTATGTATGGTTATGGCCCATGCTGCACGCAGAGGAAGTTGGCTGAATCGTCCTACTACCTTCTCTTTCATCTGATTGCTTTTTTCATCAATCTCATAAGAAGTATTTTCCCATTCCTCCTTTTCCACCTCAATAGGAGGGATCGACTCATCGGTCACTACTGTCACTTTGCCTGATTCAGAAATGCTGCTGATATGTCCGATAAGACCATTGTAGTATCGACGGGCACCGCTGCTGTCGTTTTTCACAAACATCACTTGCGCCCCTTCTTTCAGAGTAAGATATCTATCTATCGGGTAAATCAGTTCCGGAAAATCACCTTCGATCTCAGCCTCAAAAACATAGGGTTCAGTTTTTAGCTCCTTCATTTTATAGCTGTTGACATCATGAGCTTGCCGATTGTGGGTTGTGAGGCGTATATATCGTTCAGATTCCGGAGGATTGAATTCCGGAATATATCTTGAGTTCAGAATACGCAATGTGTTTTGATCAGCACGGTTTTCACGTATGGCATTTAATACCTTTAGGAAATCCGCATCTTTCTGACGGTAGACTTTCGTGAGTTCTATTGTCTCATAGGGAGTCGTTTCGAGAATTTTGCTATCAAAAAAATAAGGGGAGCGGTAATGTTCACTTAGTAAGCGCCATTCTTCCTCTTTAGCGACAGGGGGAAGCTGTTGCATATCGCCGATCATGACAAGTTGAACACCACCAAAAGGAAGTGTGGAATTCCGATATCTTTTCAGTTTTGCGTCTATGGCATCAAGGAGGTCGGCGCGAACCATACTTATCTCGTCGATAACTATAGTGTCGATAGAGCGGATAATTTTAATTTTATCTTTGGAATATCTTTTGAAGCGGGCACCGCTTTCGGCCTGGCCGACGCCCGGTATATAAGGAGAAAATGAGAGTTGGAAAAAACTGTGGATAGTCATACCCCCTGCATTAAGGGCGGCGATACCGGTCGGAGCCAGCACAACTATGGCCTTTGAACTTTCTTCTTTCAGCCTTTTAAGAAATGTTGTCTTTCCGGTTCCTGCCTTACCGGTAATAAAAACGTTGGCGCCGGTATGCTCTACCAGACGCCACGCCAGTTCCATCTGCTTATTCTCCATACTTAATTGTTTTTACAAAATTAGTAACTAATTTTGAAAAAACAAAATTTTATTTCAGGATGTCGCGCCAATAACCTTGGCGGACTTCGTAGGAGTTTTCTTTTTTAAGTTTTGGATTTTTGATGAAAATCTTTACCGGTGGTTCCGCATCAGGAAAAAACTCCGCTTCCGAGCCTATAGAATCTGAAAAAGTATATGTAGCATATCCGGCCGATCCTTCTTTAGATACGGAACCGATCATCAAAACTGATGGTAAATCTCGCATATGCTTCGCATCGTCAAATCCCATCAATCTGTAGGAATCATTTTTGGAGTCTATGCGGAAAACTTTGTTTCCATCTATTTCAATGAGAGTCATCACCGGAGTCCAACCATCCCGATACTGTGGGGCAAGCGACATGATCTCTTCCCGTGCAAGAATCTTTTGGAGGCCTGATTCTGCCGGAGAGACATAGTCAATGATCTGGACACCTTCGTCATACCAAATCGGCCTGGAATCGCCGACACTCCAGCCTCTCCACCCATAGCTTTCCCAATCCTCAAGTTTTGACTTTCGTATATATGTACGCAATGAATCGTCAGCTATTATTGGGAAATAATCTACCATTGAGATTGAATCATCGATTGATTTTAGAGGATATGGACGAGGAATGGGATAGACACATAATGCAGCAAATCCGGGTGCATCATTCTCAGACAGGGTGCGCATAAGCTCTTTCAAAGCCGCATCCGGACGAGTTTCAGCATATGAAGAATCTGACGATTCTTTTTCCGCCTTCGCATCGTGACACGAAGTGAAGGCAACTGAAGTGAGGCATGCGGCAGCCAAGGCCAATGATTTCCATCCCATTCTATTATTTATAAATATATTCATTGTCGTTTTATTTTTTAGATACGTTTTTTACAGAATCTTTCTTTTCGTCACTCTTATCATGATAAGAAAGATTTGTTATTTCGGTGATTTCCTCTTCATCCAATGCAGAGACATTATCTGAGGGTGTACTCTCGCCTTTACTAAGAGCTGCGGGGTCTTTCACGAATAAAACCGCAAGTTCCTCCCGGCGTCGTCTCTTGAGTTGAGACAGCTGTTTCCCTTTATACCGGCTGTGGGCTATATAAGAAGCTTCTATGTCGCGGTCACCGGCTTTCAGCTTCGACAATACACTTGACTTAGCCACCACTCCGGGGCCACAATTATAAGCAAGAGCGGCAAGAAGAAGACTGTCGGCTCCAAATTCCCTGTATTTAGCACATAATTTTGCATAATCCTTTCGAGCGAGAGCATCTGCTTCCGCTTCCGTAAGTTTCTTTCCTCTGGTGAATTTTTCTCCGGGCATCACTTTATGGCCATAGCCTACGAATGGCCAATGGCTTGGACCGCTAAGACCTTCGTATTTTTTTATTATTGCTATGGCATCTTCAAAAGTAGGTGTCTTTTGCTGTGTATGAGTCTCTGAGACAGCAAACACAATCCCAAGTCCTACTAAAAAGACCAATATGAATAATGTTATTTTTTTCATTAATAATATTTTTAGTCTTTCGATTTCTAATTTGTGTTTCGCAAGCTCAACTTAAGGGTGCTGACCTTCTTGACTTTCAACTTTCGCTTACGAAAGTTGATATTGAAGTTCTTTATAACAATAGTCATCGAAAGATGAATTTATACTAAAACATTTGAAACTCGTTAAAGTTGCACAGAACAAAATAGGGACCCTCGTTTGTTATATAATCAGAGAAATCATTCCGATCGTGAATGATAATAAATAAAGTCAATAAAAAACATTAAGAAAATGAATAAACAGCAGTTTAAGAAGGCAGTTGAGGCTGTCGGTGCTTCAATATGCGATGAAATGATGACAGTCTATTATAATGTAGAAGGCGCTGACCGCGATAAAATCTCAGTAGCTGTAACCAAAGTGCTTGGTGCTACCGGTGCGGCTAAGGCAAACGCAAACCGGTTCTTTGACCGTGGTGTAAAGGGTTTTACAAATGTTGAGGAATACAAGAAAGCAAAAGGAGAATTCTTCAAGAAACTTTTCGAGAAGATCCGCAAAGACTTCAACGAAGAGATTTCCGCAGCTTTGAAGCTTTTCAATGAAGCAGTGCCTCAAGCGGCAAAAGAAGCAAATAAAAAAGCGGTTTAATCGTTTCTTTAATCGTTTAATCGTTTAAAAATTTAGTTCAGATTACATGATGAATTAAGTATTGATCAATAAACTAAACGGTTAGACAATTAAACACTTAAACAAATAAGGTTATGAGCATTTGGAGACTCGCAGTAAAACTGACCGGATGGAG
>CAMWJD010000159.1 GCA_947174515.1 uncultured Porphyromonadaceae bacterium | reverse complement strand
CGCGACGTCCGGCTCCCATGGCGAGGATGACGGTGGCGGCTCCGGTGACGGCATCGCCGCCTGCGAAGACGCGGGGGCGGGTGGTGCGTCCTTCGTCATCGGCTACGAGGCAGCCGCGGCGAGTGGTGTCGAGTCCTTCGGTGGTGGACTTGATGAGAGGGTTGGGGCTGGTGCCAAGCGCCATTATGACTGCGTCACATTCTATTTCGAAATTGCTGCCTTTTTTCTCTACCGGACTACGCCGTCCGCTCTCGTCGGGGGCGCCAAGTTCCATCTCTACACATTCGAGACCGCGCACCCATCCTTTTTCATCGCCGATGACCCGGACCGGATTTGTCAGCATCCGGAATTCGATGCCTTCCTCTTTGGCATGGTGCACTTCCTCACGACGTGCGGGAAGTTCGGCTTCACCGCGACGATATACTATGACGGATTCAGCTCCGAGACGCTTAGCGGTGCGCACGGCATCCATGGCGACGTTGCCGCCACCTACCACCACTACTTTCTTCGCATCGAACACAGGGGTATCGTAGCGATCGTCGTAGGCATGCATAAGGTTGACGCGCGTCAGGAACTCATTAGCAGAGAACACACCGTTGAGATTCTCGCCCTCGATGCCCATGAAGCGCGGTAGGCCGGCTCCGGAGCCTACAAAGACGGCGTCGAAACCTTCTTCATCAAGGAGATGGTCGATGGTGGTGGTGCGTCCTACTATGACGTCGCTGACAAATTCAACGCCGAGCCGTTTTACCGCGTCAATCTCAGGAGCTACTATCTTCTCTTTAGGAAGGCGGAATTCGGGAATACCGTAGACAAGCACTCCACCGAGCTGATGAAGGGCTTCGAATACTTTTACTTCGTAGCCCCATTTAGCGAGGTCGGAGGCACAGGCGAGGCCGGCCGGACCGGAGCCTATGATGGCAACGCGCTTGCCGTTGCGCTCTATCTTCTCAGACTCTTTGGAGGCGTGTTCGATTTTCCAATCGCCGACGTAGCGTTCAAGTTTTCCGATGGCGACGGGGTCACCCTTGATGCCGAGTACGCATGAGCCCTCGCACTGGGTCTCCTGCGGGCATACTCTGCCACACACGGAAGGGAGAGACGAATCTTTAGATATAATGGAAGCGGCGCCAGCCTCGCCACTTTCGATAAGGGCGTGGATGAAGCCGGGAATGTCGATATGGACGGGGCATGCCTCGACGCAGCGAGGGCGCTTGCAGTTGAGGCAGCGGGATGCTTCGAGGAGGGCTTCGTCGCGGTTGTAGCCAAGGCAGACTTCTTCGAAGTTTGTGGCACGGACAGCCGGATCTTGCTCGCGGACTTTTACTCTATCGATTTTATTAGGCATGGCAATTGCATTTTTCTGTTTTGGGATTGTTGCGATACATGTTTTGGCGACGCATGGCTTCGTCGAAGTCGACTTGCCAACCGTCGAATTCGGGGCCTTCGACACATGTGAATCTGGTCTCGCCGCCTACAGTGACACGGCAGGCCCCGCACATTCCGGTGCCGTCGACCATCAGCGCGTTGAGGCTGACAATGGCCGGCAGTCCATGTTCCTTAGCCTTGAGGGTCGCGAATTTCATCATGATCATGGGGCCGATGATGACGCAACGATCATATTTTTTACCTTGATTTACAATCAAATCTTCCATCAGGGCGGGCACCATGCCATGGAATCCGGCAGAGCCGTCGTCGGTGCAAAGGTAGACATTGGCAACTTTCTTCATTTCTTCGACGTAGGTGAAGAGGTCGGCGGTTTTTGCGCCTATGATCACGTCGGGGGTGATGCCGTGTTCATGGAGGAATTTGGCTTGAGGATAGACAGGGGCGGTGCCGACACCTCCGGCTACGAAGAGGATTCGGGGGGAATTGAGAATTTTTTCACCCTGAGACAAACTATTTTCACCTTGCGACAAACCTGCTGCACCTTCAGTGCGGACGCACGAGCCGTGCGTCCCTACTATTTCGATGAGATCTGAGGGCCGGCCCAGCGGACCTGCGAAGTCAAGAAAGCTGTCGCCTTCATTAAGGGCGTTGATTTTGGCAGATGAGATACCGATGGTCTGCGTGACGATAGTCACGGTGCCCTCTTCGCGGTCGTAGTCGCAGATAGTCAGGGGGATGCGCTCGCCGAATTCGTCAGTGCGGACTATGACGAACTGCCCCGGGAGGGCAGACTCGGCAACGCGCGGTGCAAGGACCTTCATCTCGGTGATGGCAGGAGAGAGGAGGCGTTTGGAGACGATTTTGAACATACGTGATAAGTTTGAATTTATGAGATGGGCTCTTATTTTGAGATGGCGGAAAGCCAATTCTCAATTCTAAATTCTCAATTCTAAATTAATTTTTTATGCAAATTTAGCTTAAATATGGGGATATTGCAAATTTAAGGGATGGAAATTAGGAAAAGACATAAAAATCTGTTATTTTTGCAGTTTGAAACTCGGATTGTCCTTATCAGACTTATTCGCCCGATCAGTCTTATAAGTCTTATTGGCACGATCAGGGATTCTGATTTTGAATAAATTAAAAAAAGATAAGATATGTCACTTTTTGATAAGGTATCAGCCGATATACAGGCTGCCATGAAAGCCCGCGAGAAAGTGCGCCTTGAGGCACTTCGCGGCGCGAAGAAGGAGTTTCTTGAGGCAAAGACAGCTCCGGGAGCAAACGGTGAGCTCAGCGATGAGCAAGCAATCAAGATATTGACCAAGATGGTGAAGCAGCGCAAGGAAAGCGCGCGGATCTATGTAGAGAATAATCGTCAGGAACTCGCTGATGGAGAGTTGGCTGAAGCAGCCGTGCTTGAGGAGTACCTGCCGAAGCAGCTGACTCCGGAGGAGCTTGAAGCGGAACTTAAGGCTATCATCGCTGAAGCAGGCGCAACTTCTGCAAAGGAGATGGGCAAGGTGATGGGGATCGCCACCAAGAAGCTTGCCGGCCGCGCTGACGGGCGTACGATACAGACTGTCGTGAAAGCACTGCTGGGATAAAGATTAATTATAAAATATTAAAGATTAAATTTTTATAAGTCTTATATAAGTCTTATCTTATAATAATACCAAGATGCTATTATTGAATACCATAAAGGGTGATCCGGAATGGGTGATCGCCCGCCTTGCAGTGAAGGGTTTTGATGGCCGCGCTGTCATTACAGAGATTCTTGAGATTGACGCTGAACGCCGTCGCCTTCAGCAGAAGACAGAGACCGATGCGGCTCAGCTGAATAAGCTTGCAAAGTCAATAGGCGGCCTGATGAAAGAAGGGAAGAAGGATGAGGCGGAAGCCGCAAAAGCCGAAGTTGCCCGCATCAAGGGTGAGACAGCAGGGTTGCAAGACCGCCTTGCAGAATGTGAGCAGAAGATGACACAGCTCCTGCTTACTGTTCCCAACCTTCCTTATGAGGGGGTGCCTGAGGGAAAGACAGCCGACGACAATGTGGTCGAGAAGACGGGCGGCGAGATTCCCGATCTTCCGGAAGATGCGCTCCCTCACTGGGAATTGGCGAAGAAATACAATATCATCGACTTTGAGCTTGGTGTGAAGGTGACCGGAGCCGGTTTCCCGTTCTATATCGGAAAGGGAGCCCGCCTGCAGAGGGCTCTGCAGCAGTTCTTCCTTGACGAGGCCTGGAAGGCGGGATATATCGAGGTGGAGCCTCCGTTTGTGGTGAACGAAGCATCGGGCTACGGCACAGGTCAGCTTCCCGACAAGGAGGGCCAGATGTATCACGTGCAGCTCGACAACCTATATCTTATCCCGACTGCGGAAGTACCGGTGACCAACATCTACCGCGATGTCATCATTCCGGAGGGAGAACTCCCCAAGAAGAACTGCGCTTACTCGCCGTGCTGGCGACGCGAAGCCGGCAGCTATGGCAAAGACGTGCGCGGCCTGAACCGTCTGCACCAGTTTGACAAAGTGGAGATAGTGCGCATCGAGAAGCCGGAAGACAGCTATGCAGCGCTTGAAGAGATGAAAGATCATGTGCAGGGTCTGCTTGAAAAGCTTGGCCTGCCTTGGCATATACTGCGCCTATGCGGAGGCGACATGAGTTTCACGTCGGCTATCACTTTCGATTTTGAAGTGTTTAGCGCGGCGCAGAAGCGCTGGCTCGAAGTAAGTTCGGTATCGAACTTCGAGACATACCAGGCAAATCGCCTGAAATGCCGCTACCGTGGAGCCGACAAAAAAATCCACCTTTGCCATACTCTGAACGGAAGTGCGCTGGCACTGCCGAGAATTGTGGCGGCGTTGCTTGAAAATAATCAGACACCGGAGGGCATAGTAGTGCCGGAATGTCTGAGGAAGTATACCGGATTTGACCTAATCAATTGAGAATCTGATTAATGGAGAATTGAGAATTGAGAATTGAGGGCTACGCAATGCCAGGGGAACGGAACAGTCAAGACCGGGCAAGCGAAAAGCAAGTTAAGATTCTAAATTCTAAATTCCCAATTAGAAATAATTCTAAATTCTAAATTCTAAATTAGAATAGAGATGGCTGCATATATAAGTAAGGATGAAAAGCTTATACCAATCGATGACCCTACGGGCCGCTGGTCGGAACTTACACTTCTCCCGGAATGGGAAGAGGATATATATGACGTGTACACCGTGAAGAAATATGGCAAGTGGATCATGCTCAAGGCCCTGAAAAAGCAATATCACGATGATCCGCACTATAATGCCATTATAGAAAAGGAATTTGACACTCGCTATAACCTCGCACATCCGAATATAGTGATGGTCAATGACTTTGAGGAGATTCCGACCATCGGAAGGGCGATTGTCACCGATGACGTGTATGGCTATTCACTACGCCGGCTGATAGATGAGAAACGTCTGACACCCAAGATAATCCAGCGGCTCACGACACAACTTCCCGACGTGATGGAGTATATGCAGGAAAACCACGTGATGCACCATCCTATCACCCCTGACAACATCATCTTCACGGAATATAACGAAAATCTGAAACTCACGAATGTGGGCTATGATCATCGCGACCGCCTGGAGCCTCAAGACACCAAGCAGGATATCCTGAATTATGGCAAGCTGATGAACGAGGTGCTCGACAACCTCCCGGAACAACTACCGAAACTCCGGAAAGTCGCAAGAAAGGCCGAAGATCCGGAGGGGAGAATAGATACTGTCCACGATCTGAAGATGGCGCTTATAGAGAGGAGTAATACGTCGACGATCATCATGCTGCTTGGATTTATCATCATAATGCTTGGGGTGCTGATTGCGATCACGATAAGATGAGAATTGTTTAATTGTTTAAGTGTTTAATAGTTTAAGTGTTTAGTTTTACTTAAGTAGCTCACAGAAATTAAACGATAATGTAATTCAAGCAGCTTGAAAAGAT
>CAMWJD010000158.1 GCA_947174515.1 uncultured Porphyromonadaceae bacterium | reverse complement strand
CGAGCACATTCTGGCAGCGCGACCGCAGCTATCTGAAGCTCCGCAATATCGAACTCTACTACAATTTCGACAAGAACCTTCTCGCTAAGACTCACTTCATCAACGGCGCGAAGATCTATGTGCGCGGTGTCGACCTTTTCAATATCGCGACAGGTGGCGCTGACAAACTGACAGGTCTTGATCCGGAAGCGACCGGAATCGTTGCTCCCCTTTGCCGTCAGATTTCGGTCGGTGTTAAACTTACTTTCTAACTCAATCAACTTCAACGAAAATGAAACTTAAATATATAATCGGTATTTCAGCTTTGGCAGGACTCGGCCTGACGGCTTGCTCCGACCAGATGAACTACCATGAATATCGGATTCAAGATGAAGATTTCGTAAAAAGAGATTTCGGCAATGTGGGCAAGATCACTACTCACGTTTACCGTCAGCTTGATTATGATCTCGGTCAAATGTATGGCGGCGCTTCCCTATGTTCGGCGACTGATGAAGCCGTCTACAGCCATCAGGGTAATCAGATCGAGTCGTACTTCAACGGATCATGGAGCCCCACTAACGCTAATTCAGCGATCTGGAGTTCCTGCTGGGAAGGAATCTCATATTGCAATCTTTTCCTCGACGAGTTCAATGACCTCACTTTCCCCGATTGGACCATTGATAAGTATTATAATGATAATATGATCAAATACCACAATTATCAGTGGGAAATGCGTTTCATGAGGGCTTACTATTACTTCCTTCTCGTGCGCCAGTATGGCAATGTGCCTCTGATCACCAACTATCTAAATGCGGAAGAAGCCAATAATGCGGTGCAGGTGGCGTCTGACGACATTTTCGACTTCATCGATAATGAATGTGTGGCTATAAAGGATACGATTATTTCGGACTACTACAGCCAGTATAATACTCTCGAGGCGGAACCCGGACGTGTCAATAATCTCGGAGTGCTTGCTCTTCGTGCACGTGCCGCTCTCTATCATGCTTCCCCGCTCTTTTCAAAAGGCAAGAGCGATGCGGAGAAAAAGGAACTGTGGAGAAAAGCCGCTGTTTATGCCTATGATTGTATCCGCGCATGCACCACAAGCGGGATGAGACTTGCCAAAGACTATTCGAAACTGTTCGGTTGGGATAGCTATAGCGACGGTGAGGCTACTAAAGAGATTATCTTCGCGCGCCGAAACACCGGCGACAATGCTTTTGAAAAGAGAAACTTCCCTATCGGCATGACAAATGCCGCAGGTGGCAACTGCCCGACAGAAAACCTCGTTTCAGCCTATGAAACCACCAACGGCAAGTCGATCGACGATCCATCCAACACTATGTATGATCCGCAGGATCCATACAAGAACAGGGATAGCCGATTTGCCGCGACTGTGGCTATAAACGGCGAGAAATGGCCGGATGCTTTGCCGATCGCCGGCCTTGAGACATGGTATGGAGGCGCTAACTCACGTTCGGTCACCTATGGCACGCCTACCGGCTATTATCTCAAGAAATATCTCAACCGCACGGTCGCTATTTCAGGTTCTTCTACGTCGGCTCAGTATCACAACTGGGTAATTTTCCGTCTCGGTTCTCTTTATCTTGATTATGCTGAAGCTATGCTCAACCTGACCGGTAGCGGATATGCAACTGAAGAAGGACTTCCGATGTCGGCCGCCGAAGCAATCAATAAAGTCCGCACCCGTGCCGGGCAGCCGGATCTCCCGACCAATCTCGACAAGGAGGCATTTACGAAACGATATGAAAACGAACGCTTCGTGGAACTCGCTTTCGAAGGTCACCGCATCTTCGACGTGCGTCGCTGGATGAAAGCACCTGAGTATTTCGAACATATCAAGGTGATGGAAATCACCAAGAATGACGACGGCACTTTCTCTTATCAGACCGTCACAGATCCGTCTTACATCACCAAGCGCACATGGCCCGGCGACAAGGCTTATTTCTGGCCTATTCCGCAGGCTGAGGTCTTGAAATCAGGAAATCTGAAGCAGAACGAGGGTTGGGAACGGTAACCCCCAAAAAACACTTGTAGGGATGCACGCGCAGTGCGTCCCTGCAAGCATAAAAAAATGGAAATAACCCAAATTTTCAATATTTTTTATTAACTAACATTTTTCCTTATGAAAAAACTTTTATTAACCTTTGGAGCGGCAGCGATGTGCCTCTCTTCATTTGGCTTCACCAGGGTTCTGTATCAGCAGAATTTCGAAGGAGTCAACACTATCGAGGAAGCCGGTTGGTCATATGGTGCTGAAGGCTCGATCGGCAGCGATGCTGACGGTAAATTCCTCGACCTTTATGTGAATGCCAACAATGGCCGTTCAGGCCAATGCGTCTGGGGCTCGGAGATTTATCTTGACAATCAAGGTAACCCGGTGCTTGAAGATGGTACATACACAGTTTCTTTCGATATCTGCTATGCTACTTTCTCCAACAATCAGTTTAATGGCTGTCTGGATATCTTCACAAATCATACCCCGGGTGTAGCAAACCAGGCCTACCGTATGCCATGGACTTCTGCCGGCAACGGCGGAGTTTGGGAGAACTTCCTTCTTGACATGACTCAGGACGAAGCTAATAAGTCTCCTAACACTTTCTTTGTGAATGCTCCCACTCAGAAGACTGTCACTGTGAATGAAGAAACTAATGAAGAGACTGTTTCTTATTCGATCCCTGCTGAGAATGCTTTTGAAATGAAAGAAGGTGATTGGTATAGCGTGACTTTGACTGTCAACGTAGATGACCGCACTGTCGATTACTCGATTGAAAACCTCAGTGATGACAGCAATAGCATTTCAGGCACAAGAGAGGTTCCCGAGCTCAACCCCGACGGTTCGGAAGTCAATATGTTTGCTGAAGGTATGTATGTGTTGACTGCCCGCTATCAGACAAGAATCTATATCGACAACATCCTGATCACTTGTGAATCAAATAAAGCTTATGCAGCTCCTCCGACAGTAGCTCTCTCAAGAATCGGTTGGACCGGTACTGAGGATGAGAAAGTGGAAGATCTCGAAGTTCGCGGTTACAAGATCAGCTACGGAATGGAAGAAACTCTTCACTTTATCGGCACTGACAACGAAGAGAAAACTTATGATTGGGCTGACTATGAAGGCACCTTCGAATATGAAACTAAGGTAAGCGGTAAGATTATCGCATGGACTACTTGTGAAGATGCCAAGTCTGACATAGTTGAAATGGATGTGGATTGCACTCCGATCGTTCTTCCTGCGGCTGCAGCCAACATCACATCTGTGTCTGACGGTTTCGTGAAGACATATGCCCTCACGGTAGACAACGCTGAGGTTCCTCTTCGTCCGACAATCGTAATGGACTATACATATGTCGGTGAACAGGGTGAAAACTCCAACGGACAAAATCTGTATAGTGGCGACAAAGTTTCTGTTGAACAGAAAGGTAGCATGAAAGTTACAACAAAAGCATTCGGTTACAAGTCTGCAGAAACTAATATTGACAACAATCTCGAGTTTGCCGCTAAGAAGGTATATGACTTCGCACGCCTCACCGACGAGCAGCTCACAGAGGCCGGCTTCGACCTTAATTGGGCAATCACCAACAGCGCGACTACAAGCGGTTTCAATAACTGGACAGCCCGTAAGCGTATGTACTACTATGACAGCACTACCGGAAGAGAAGTTGAAACTGATGGTAAAGTAGAGACAGTTTACGATGCAGTTTATCCTTTCGGATTTATTTCAGAAGATAACGAGACAAATGTAATCCAGTCAACTGTCATTACAGACAATTCAGATAATACCAAATATTTCGAAGGTCTTGCAATCTTTGACAATGCTCGCAATGTAGGTATCATACATCACATCGGTCTTTATAATGATGAGACTTCAAACAACTACAATGATGTTACTATCAAAGATGTCGAGTCTTCTGACTTCGTCGTTGTTAATACCATCAATAATTATGGCAGCAACTCATGTCACCCGGTTGTGGCAACTGTTGAAGAATATTATGACGCTATGGCAGGTGATGACGCAGTATTGAATGCAGCTGAACTTCTCCAATTGGATCCGACATCACTTCCTAATCTTAAGAAAGAGGGCACAAGCTATTCTCTCTTGAATGAGGAAACAGGCAAATATGATATTCATTATGGTCTTTATCGTATCGACACCGCTCTCACCAAGCTTACTATCTATTCTCAGGTAGGTGGTCCGATCGATGACGCAGTAGAAGGTATCGAGGCTGAAGCAGCAGGCGACAACAACTGGTACACCATCACAGGTGTTCGTGTTGCAGAGCCCACTCAGCCGGGTCTCTACATCCACAACGGCAAGAAGTACATCGTAAAGTAATTGCGAATTGAGAATTTAGAATTTAGAAATTCTTAATTCCTGATTTGGACTGAATAACTCAGAAGGGCGCACTCCGGTGCGTCCTTCTTTTGCGTAAAATCCTTTTAATCAATGGTCAATGATCAATTATCAATGATCAATTATCAATGATGAATGATCAATGATCAATTATCAATGATGAATGATCAATTATTTCAATAGCTTGGTAGGGACGCACGGCTCGTGCGTCCGCTTTTACAATCGGCATTATACACGACAATTTCTTACTTCGGACGGCGCGCGTGTCCTTACTTTTATTATATTAAAATTAAAAAAAATAGGTTGTATATATCGCTAAGATTTTGTAAATTTGCAACAATAGAATTTCAAAAGAGAATTTAAAAATAATCTACCTATCAGCTATGGGATGCTTCCTGCTATTTAACCTATTAGTTATTTAAAAATGCATAAAATCAACAAAATATACGCATTGGGCGCAATCACTTTATTGATAAATGTTACTGATGCGATTGCTCAGGCTCCTCGCCAGACTATAGAAGTGACTCAAGAGCAACTCGAAGCCTATCCTGAAGGCAAATATGACGCCACTTGGGAATCTCTCGAATCAAACTATAGCGTCCCGGAATGGTTCAAGGATGCAAAATTCGGTATCTTCATTCATTGGGGTCCCTATACCGTCCCGGCTGCCGGCAGCGAATGGTATCCTAAGCACATGTATAATGGCATCAGTAAGGCTCATAGAGAAAAGTGGGGACCACAGAATGAATTCGGCTACAAGGATTTCATCCCTCTTTTCAAAGCTGAAAAATTTAATGCCGATGAATGGGCGGAATTGTTTAAGGCAAGCGGGGCTCAATATGTGATACCAACTGCGGAACATCATGACGGTTTTGCAATGTATGACAGTGATCTTACTGAATGGACATCAGTAAAGCATGGACCAAAACGCGACGTAATAGGTGAGCTTTCCAAGGCTGTTCGCGATAAAGGAATGAGATTTGGCATCAGCAACCATCGTGTTGAAAACTGGGATTTCATGTATCCGAGTCTCGATCCGGATTCCACCGACCTCTTCG
>CAMWJD010000157.1 GCA_947174515.1 uncultured Porphyromonadaceae bacterium | reverse complement strand
GAAGAGAACGCCATGATCGAAGAAGCAGAAGAGAACGCCATGATCGAAGAAGCAGAAGAGGCACCTTTAGAAGGAGAAACTTCCGACGAATCTGCCCAATTGGACCAATCGGACCAATTAGACCAATTAGACCAATCGGACCAGCCCGACGAATCCAAACCTCTCGATCCTACCCACACACCCGAAACCATGAATCCTTAAAAATTATGACAAAAATCTTATGGGCCGACGATGAAATCGATCTTCTGAAGCCACACATAATGTTTCTGAAGACAAAAGGATATGAAATCCTGACTGTTAACAATGGTCAGGATGCACTTGACATGCTTGATACCGACAACATCTCACTCGTGCTTCTTGACGAAAACATGCCCGGATTATCAGGGCTGGAGACTTTGACGCGCATAAATCAGTCGCATCCTGAAATCCCGGTTATCATGATCACCAAGTCGGAGGAAGAAAACATAATGAATCAGGCCATCGGAAATAAAATCACCGACTATCTCATAAAACCGGTCAATCCGATGCAGATTTTTCTTTCCATAAAGAAAAATCTTTACAGCGCCAAGATAATAGCCGAGCAGACATCAACCGGATATATGCATGAGTTTCAGAAGATATCATCAGATATCAACAATGCCTCCACGCTGTCTGACTGGATGGATTGCTATCGTCAACTCGTGTATTGGGAAATGAAGCTTTATGATTCGGAAAGCAATATGGATGAAATGCTTCAGATGCAGAAACGGGATGCCAATTCCAACTTCGCCAAGTTTGTGAAGCGCAACTATGAATCATGGGTGACCGGAGAGCGTGACCACCTCATGAGTCCTGAAATCTTCAGCAAAAAGATATTTCCATTGCTTGATGCCGGTGAGAAAGTTTGTTTTGTGCTGATAGATAATTTCCGGCTCGACCAATGGCGCTGTGTGCAACCTTTGCTTTCGGAGTTTTTCAACGCAAACGAGGAACTTTACACCACAATTCTTCCCACATCAACACAATATGCGAGAAACGCGATTTTCTCCGGACTGATGCCTCTTAAAATTAAAGAAATGTTCCCGAAACTATGGGTGGAAGAAGATGAAGATGAAGGCCTAAATAATCATGAAGAGGAACTCATCGCCACGATGCTTGAGCGATATCGGAGGAAAGATCGGTTCACTTATACAAAACTTAATGATTCTCAAGCATGTGAAAAGTTTATCTCTAAGCTAAACTCAATAAAAGACGTTGAGCTAAATGTGATTGTGATGAACTTTATCGATATGCTGAGCCATGCCCGAACAGAATCAAAAATGATAAGAGAGCTCGCCAACAGCGATGCGGCTTACCGTTCTTTAACAGAATCATGGTTTCGCCACAGCTCCGCCGCCGACATGTTTCGCAGGATAGCTGACCTTGGCTATAAAGTGGTGCTTACCACCGACCATGGCACTATTCGCGTGGATAATCCCATTAAGGTAATAGGCGACCGGAACACCAACACCAATCTGCGCTATAAGGTAGGAAAAAATTTAAATTATAATCCAAAGCAAGTGTATGAGATGAAAGATCCTAAAAAATTCGGACTTCCAGCTCCAAACTTGAGCAGCACTTTCATCTTCGCCACCAACGAAGACTTTTTCTCCTATCCGAACAACTATAATTATTACGTGCAATACTACACCGGAACATTCCAACATGGAGGCATCTCATTGCAGGAAATGTTGGTGCCGCTTATCACACTGACCCCGAAAAAATGAGTGAAACGAATGTAAATACATCAAAATTTTGTAATTTTGCAAATGAAGTTATTTAAACAACTTCAATAATTGAAAAAATGAGGCATGAACGAAAGCGATAATAAAAGAGATAGCAGTAAACACCTTTTGATTGTGAAGATACTGAAAGTGTTGGGGTGGACTGCGCTGTCTATAGCGGTCCTTGGCTGCGTCTTGCTTTTTTGCGCTGTAAAGTTCATTGACTCCGAACGGCTTGCTCCGATGGTGGAGAATATGGCCAATGAATATATTGACGGACATGTAAAATTAGGAAAGCTCAAACTCGGTTTTCATCCCCGTTTCCCTATCCTTGGCGTGGAAGTGGAAAACCTTACCGTCATATCACATGCATTTGATTCACTCACTCCGGAACAAAAAGGGCTATTGCCCGATTATGCAGATTCCCTCTTGACACTCGACCATATGGCCGGGGCGTTCGATATCAAACGACTTATATTTAACAATGAGCTTGCGCTCAAAGATGTGGTATTGAGTGGATTGGGAGTCAATCTTGTGATTGCCCATGATGACAAAGCCAACTACAACATCATTAAGATTCCATCCGACACCCGCCGGACATCAAAAAAGAACCTTCCGGGCATAAGGCTTGATCACTTCACTCTCGACAATCCCAAAGAAATACGCTTTTACAATGCCTCCGACTCCACATCAGCATCAGTCCTGCTGCTTACAGATGCTGACGTAGATGGACATGAACAACCGACCTATCGACTGAAGATTAATGGGAATGTCACTTCTCCGAAAGCCACACTGCTGACAAATCTGACACAAATTAATTTTGGAGTCAACGGCAATTTATATTGGAATCCCTCGCATCCTGAGATCTTGGCTCTAAATGAGATGGAACTTCGCGGCGAATTCATTAAAGCCATCATCTCATGCGAATTCGAACTTAAAGAGAGCCCCATCATACGTAATGCATCAGTAGAACTGAATCCTGTTGCAATAACCGATATTATCTCGATCCTCCCTGATTCGATAAGGAAGAAGCATCGCCTTTATGCGCCATATTTCTTTACAGATGCATCAATCAGAGGAAAATTTCAACTTTTAGAGCCAATGAATTTGGCCACTGATACCATCCCGACTGCAAAAATCACCATCTCCATGCCGGAATCAGGCCTGGATTATGGAGATGCTCATTTTAAGGATTTGGCACTGGATGTGACAGTTGACACAAAAACCAACCTCCCGGATCAGACGAGTGTCAACCTTGAACGCTTCAATATTGATGGTCCCGGGACGAAACTGAAGGTTTCAGCCCAACTTTCCAATCCTCTGTCCGACCTAAATTTCGATGCCAAGGTGAGTGGGAACCTTGATATCAGAGATCTGCCCCCCATCTTGATAGAAAAGATTCCAGGTTATCTAAGCGGAATAATTTCTGCTGATCTTAAGGCGACGGGGAGCATGTCGATGTTCAAGACCAAGCAAATGCACCGTCTTGTAGCAGACGGATGCGTTACTGCAAAAGACGTCTACTACCTCACTTCCGACACCAGCAAGATGGTGCAGATTGGGAAAGCAAAAATTGATTTCAACACACACCGCATCGTAAACGACATACCACTCCTTAAGGCCAACGTAGCGGTCGATACCGCCACAATCCTTGTAAGTGGCGTTGACCTGGCTTTAGGCTCAATCAATTTGAAAGCCGGTATAGAACACAAAGGCCGAAATATGATGGACACTACCCGTATGATGCCTATTGCCGGCGATCTAAATGTAGGGAGATTCAACATCATAGCCCTCAAAGACAGCGCCGGAGCAAAAATCCGGAATATCGGAGGGACTGTAAGGATGCAGGAGTCGGCAACCGGCAGCGATATGCCCGATATATTGGCGGATCTTAAGATCGGCATGGTGTCAGCCGGAACTAAGATTGACCGAGTGCTTATAGCAAACACAAAAGTAAATGCTTGCCTCGGTAAGCAACATTCTGAATCGGATATAAAGCGGTCAGATGAAACGAAAGCTAAACCTCATAAGGCATTTGCATATATGACTCCGGCAGACGTTTATAAATATGTTTATGACAAACGCCGCCGCATGAAACACATCCGCAGGGTCTATTTAGACAAGGACGAACTCGGTAATGAAATATTGGTTTGGAACCTGACTAAGCAATTCAAAGGCTTCCTCAATGAATGGAGGCTAAGCGGATCTGTCAATACAAACGACGCAAGTCTTCTAATGCCTGAATTCAGACTGAGGAACAAAATAACAACCGTAGCCTTGAAATTCAATAATGACATCGTCGACATTTCCAACATATCATTGCAGGCCGGACAATCAGACGTGACTTTTTCAGGCAGGATTTCCAATGTCAGCAACACTCTCACATCCAAGCCCGACAGCCATCTGAAAGGTAATTTCTCGTTGCTGAGCGACACTATCGACATCAACGAACTGATGGCAGCCATATTGGTCAATTCATCGCACGATGCTGAGACTACAAAAGATTCACGTCATGACAGAAAAAGCCACATGTCTCCGCTGCTGATACCGGTAAATATAAATGCCAACCTTCGGCTGGAAGCCAATCACCTGCTGTATAGCGATTTGGTTATGCATAATATGGGGACCGACCTGTTGGTGTATAAAGGAGGAATAAATCTTCATGACCTGAAGGCAGATTCCGATGCAGGAGATTTGTCGGTGAGCGCCTTATATTCAGCTCCGAAAGCCGAAAATATGAATTTTGGATTCGGGCTGGTGGTTAACGACTTCAATATTGCCAAATTTGTAAATCTTGTGCCGGCGATAGACTCAATCACCCCACTGATGCACGATTTTTCCGGCACTATCGGAGCTGATGTCGCTGCCACATGCCGCATCGACAATCAAATGAATCTTGATCTTTCCACTCTCAATGCAGCTATCAGAATATCAGGAGATAATCTTGCATTTATAGATCCGGTGAAATACCGTACACTTGGAAAGTGGCTTGGTTTTAAAAATAAGGCCGACAACACCATTCATCGTCTGAATGTCGAGATGTCAGTAGAAAATGGCTTCCTGAAGGTGTATCCTTTTTCATTCAATATCGACCGCTACCGCTTGGGGGCCTATGGTTCAAATGACATAAATATGAATTTTGACTATCATATATCCGTGCTTAAATCACCTATTCCTTTCAAATTTGGAATCACTATAAAAGGGAATCCCAAAAAGTTCAAGGTGAAATTTGGTGGCGCAAGATTCAATGAAAACACAGCAATAGAAAGCGTCAATATTGTAAATAATGTCCGGCTCAATCTAATCGAGCAAATTGAAAATGTTTTCAAGAGAGGTGTTCAGCACTCGAAATTTGCCAAACTCCAGGTAGCTCGTCCTGCGGGTTTTGAACCCTTGCCGGACACAGACCTTACACCTTCAGATTCTCTTTTCCTGATTCAAGAAGGGATGCTACCGATTGAAACCGCATCCCCCGGCAAGCACCTGCCCCATTGATAACATTACCATTTTATCTTTTTGTGATAGTAAAAAAATAAGCCGCGATATGCGGCTTACTTTATTTTCTTCTATTGAAGTTGTTTAAACTTATTTACGAATTCTAATAACCAACAAGAATTGTTAAAAACAAAATTCTTTTTATTAACCTTCCGCCATCTTTTCGGCGTATTTCCCTTCATTCATCAGTCACGATGCCCGCATCGCTCCTTCTTCATGAAGAAAAATCC
>CAMWJD010000156.1 GCA_947174515.1 uncultured Porphyromonadaceae bacterium | reverse complement strand
CAAATTCGCCCGCCTGTCCTATCTTGAGGGCTCCCGAGCCGAGTAGCAATACTTTCTTCATCGTTAGTTGATGGAATATGAAATTTTTTTCAAAATTAATGCTTTTTACTCAAATATGCAAAATATATTTCAGATTAAGAAAAAAAATCCTAACTCTTTAACTGAGTCAGGAAATTTTTTATCTTATCAGGTGTCCCGGAAGATTGCGCATATTGTATTGGCTTGACATGGCTGAGCCATATGCTCCTGCGCTCCGTAGAGCTATAAGATCGCCCCGATGCGTCTCGGGAAGAAGCTCGTCTTTGCCAAATACGTCGCTTGATTCGCATATCGGACCCACTACTTCATAGATCTTATCGGCAGGTCTGCCGATAGTGCTGAGATTTTCGATTTTATGGTGAGCTCCATATAGCGCCGGGCGTATTAAATCAGACATGCCACCATCTATTATCACAAAATTCTTTTCAATCCCTTTTTTTACGAGCACCACCTTGCTTATAAGCGATCCGCATTGTGCCACGATTGCTCGGCCGAGTTCGCAATGCACTTCCTGTCCCTCTGCAAGATCCAGATTTGAAAGAATTGTGTTGAAATAGGTGCCGAAGTCCGGTATGGGATTTTTGTCAGGATTTTCATAATCTATGCCAAGTCCTCCGCCAACATTGAAAAATCTGAAATCTATGCCTTCAAGACGATATCGGGCCTTAAGGTCATTGATCTTTTTGCAAAGTAACTTGAATGGCTCGCTGATTGTGATCTGCGAACCGATATGAAAATGAAGTCCTCCGAGATCAAGATGTTCTGATGATTTTACTTTTTTGATGGCTTCATCAAGCATCCTCATGTCGATTCCAAACTTGTTTTCCTTGAGGCCTGTCGTTATGTATTCATGCGTGTGGGCATCGATATTGGGATTCACGCGAAGTGCTACCGTCACGCGTTTCCCTCTTTGTGCCGACAGTTCCGAGAGGATGTCGATTTCTTCAATCGATTCTATATTGAAGCATCCGATACCGCAATCTATTCCTGTCAGTATTTCTTCATCTGTCTTTCCGACTCCTGCATAATATATATTTTCAGGGCGAAACCCGCATGATATTGCAGTCATTATCTCATTTCCGCTCACACAGTCGGCACCGAATCCTCGTGAAGATATAATACGCAATATTTCAGGTTCGGAATTGGCCTTGATGGCATAATGCACTTTCATCGGTGTGCCCGCGGTGCATGCCTCTATCGCATCAAGAGTGCGCTCAAGCAATTCCTTGTCATAATAATAGAAAGGTGTCTTTACACCTTCGAAGATCTTAATATCCATGACTCTTAGAAAAGATGATATGATAATAGTCTCAATGCTTTTGTCTTATCTTCTTTCTTGATAAGGAAGGAGATGTTGTAGTTGCTGCCTCCGTATGAGATCATTCTCACAGGGACATTGCGAAGAGCCTCAAGCGCCGCTGCTTCAAATCCTTTGTTGGTCCATTCCAGATCGCCTACTACGCAGATGATCACCATGTCCCGA
Organism: uncultured Porphyromonadaceae bacterium; assembly: GCA_947174515.1. Lineage (GTDB taxonomy): Bacteria > Bacteroidota > Bacteroidia > Bacteroidales > Muribaculaceae > Lepagella. The sequence continues at coordinate 3,979 of CAMWJD010000156.1, read as the reverse complement.
TCTATCGTCACCGTACCGAGTGCCTTAAGCTCATCTTCTATTTTCGAGAGGTTCTTTTCATTGTCGATAGTCAGCGATACTCCCACTTCTGAGGTTGTGATCATGTCGATGGAGGTCTCATATTTCTCAAAGATTTCAAATACTTTTTTTAGAAATCCATAGGCAAGCAGCATGCGTCCGGATTTGATCTTGATGGCTGTGATGTTGTCTTTGGCCGCTACTGCTTTTATTGACCCGCGTTGAAGTTTATTTTCGATTAGAGTGCCCTCAGCGGTTGGCTCCATGGTGTTCAGAAGTCTTACGGGAACATTATGTTCTCTGGCAGGCAGAATGCAAGTGGGATGAAGAATTTTTGCACCAAAATATGCCAGCTCGGCGGCTTCTTCAAAATGCAGATTATGCACGGGAAGGGTGCCTTCTACATATCGTGGGTCATTATTATGCATTCCGTCGATGTCTGTCCATATTTCTATTTCTTCCGCGCCTGATAGAGCTCCGATTATTGATGCCGTGTAGTCGCTTCCTCCACGCTGAAGATTGTCGATATCTCCCTCTTCATTGCGGCATATGAAACCTTGGGTTATATATAAATCAGCATCATTGTGAGCGTCGATCAGTTTAGCTACATTCTCCCTTATGAAATCATCGTCAGGCTCTCCATGCATGTCGATTTTCATGAAGTCAAGAGCCGGAAGCAGAACGGAGTTGATCCCTTCTTCGTGCATATGAAGATTCATCAGGCATGTCGACATAAGTTCTCCTTTTGCCACAATCTCTTTTTCCAATTTCAGACTGTAAGATTTTTCTGACAGTTCTTTTAAAGACTTGAATATATCATCCAGAGCCTCGGTAGCCTTTTCTTTATATTCTTCTGTCTTAAAAAGGTTGGATATGGTGTCGGCATATTTGTTGTTGAGATTTTCAATAAGCTCGACAGCTGATTTTTTTTCTCCGTTTTTAAGTGCTGATGAGATTTCAAGCAGAGAATTGGTGGTGCCGCTCATGGCTGAAAGCACAATAATATCTTTTTTACATTCCGATATGAGTCTGCCTACATTTTTGATTCTTTCGGCACTCTCTACGGAAGTTCCTCCAAATTTCTTTACCTTCATCTGGTCTGTTTGTTGGTTCTTTTTTTAAATGTTGTTTCTTTTCGTATGCAAAATTACAAAAATTATTTCTTTTTGCAAAAATACATTTTATTTCTTAGTGTATTGCGCGACTTTCGTGCGTATGGACTTATGATGATTATGAGTGGATAAATAATTCAAAATAATTTTCGTTATCGGCAAATTTTAATTAAATTTGTAGCGTGAATGAAGCAACGGATGATTTCGTTTCCATTGAATACACATAATCTTACGTATATGATTCTTGAAAAGAAGAACAGTTGGAAAAATAGCAAGATTGCAGGGCATATCGGTGCGATGATTACTGTCATTTGCTGGGGCTGTAGCTTTATTGCATCTAAAGTGCTTATGAACGGTGCTTCCATGACTCCTGTTGAAGTTTATGTGTATAGGTTTTTCTTGGCATATCTGATGATGTTGGCATTTACATTCAAGGATCTGAGATCTAAATCGTGGGCCGATGAACTCCAAATGGCTTTATGCGGAATTTGTTCGGGAACTCTCTATTTCCTGATGGAAAACTATGCTCTAATATATACTTCTACCGGCAATGTGTCTTTGATTTCCGGAATTTCACCGATATTCACGGCCATCTTGCTTGCTATAATATATAAGACAAAGATGAGATTGGGTGAAATTATCGGTTCCGTCATCGCTTTTGTAGGAGTAGGCTTTGTCATCATGAGTGAGCCGCTTGCCAAAGGTCTTGGAATGGAAATACACCCTATCGGCGATATCCTTGCTTTATCCTGCGCGTTATCATGGGCGGTATACTCTATTGCTATCAAAAGACTGATTCCTTTATATAATACTCTTTTCCTCACAAGGAAGCTCTTTTTCTATGGACTTATTACTTCTCTTCCTTTGCTATTTATACAAAAAGAACCTCTTCATCTTGACATCCTGTTTGATTTCTCCCATCCGGTATTTTTCTTGAATCTTTTGTTCCTGGCGGTTATGTGTTCTTCAATGGCATATCTCCTTTGGAATGAATCAATGAAGATCATCGGACCTCTTGCTACTAATAATTATCTCTATTTCCAGCCTCCGGTCACAATGTTTGTCGGATGTATTTTGCTTGGCGAGACAATTTATCCTTTAGGATATGTCGGTTGCGTGCTGGTTTTACTGGGTTTGATTGTGGCTGACAAAATGAAAGAGTGATTTAATCCCATTCCTGTGGTCTTCGGATTTATGAGATGGACTTGATCTATTTATCTTTCATTGCTCTGTGGATAAGTGTTTTACGTAAATGGTTTATATCGATAACAGATTGATATTTGATATATGAATGTTGATAACAATCATCTTGATTATGCATATGTGAATTTGCCGATGAATGTTGATGAAATCCTGAAAAAAGAATTTTGGATTTTCGACAACATTACGGCGGCGATGCTGCCCGATTTTACCGAGCCGGTGAAGTTGACAGCCACTATTTCAATTTTTGTCAGAAGCGGTCACTTCAGATTTAACAACAATCTGATTACGTATGATTTTAATGGTCCGGCCATTGTAAACATTCGTTATGGTGAGACGCTTCAGCTTTTAGAAAGATCTTCAGATTTTTCAGCCTCTTTTATTGTCATGTCGAAGATTTTTGTTGAAGATATTTTCCTTCATATCAATGATATGCATAATCTGAGCGCAATGTCGCGTCATCCCGTTGTCGGAATTCCCGAAGATATCGTTTCAAAATTTGAAAATCTTTATTTGTCATTGCATAATTTGTCATCCGATACACGTAACCCTCAGATTATTAAGGCGCTTCAGCATGCTATTATTGCATTCTATTATAGATATGCATATCGATGCTACGATCTTTATGAGGCCGCTTCTGATTCCGGCGCAAGACTTAGCGATAGATTTATTATGCTGGTCAAAGATAAATTTAAATCCGAGCGTTTCCTTGATTATTATGCTGATCAACTTGGAGTGACTCCGAAACATCTATCACGCACTGTCAAGACCCAGACCGGTTATTCAGCAGCTTCTTGGATTGAGCGATTCTTGATTCTTGAGGCTAAGATTCTGCTTAAATCGACGAATCTGACTATTCAGCAAATCAGCGACAATCTGAATTTCCCGACTCAATCATTTTTCGGAAAATATTTCAAAAAGAATGTGGGTCTTTCTCCAAAGTTATACAGAAATTCATGAAATATTTTATTTAGAACTTTTAATTAAAGCATAGGCCCTATAGGCCTTGTCAAACCTTTTAAATTAAATAAACGCAAAATAATATGCTTCTTCCTATTTATCTTTATGGTCATCCGGTCCTGAGGACTGAGACCGAAGAAATTACTCCTGATTATCCCGACTTGCAGAATCTAATTGCAGACATGTGGGAGACTATGTATAATTCAGAAGGTGTGGGCTTGGCAGCTCCGCAGATCGGCCGACCTATCCGCCTCATAGTGCTTGATGGCAGTGTCCTGGCTGATGACTTCCCGGAATGTAAGGACTCAAAAATGGTTTTGATAAATCCTGAACTCGATGTCATAGAAGACGTGGAGCCTGTTACACGTCCCGAAGGATGTCTTTCTATTCCCGGACTTTCGGAGAATGTGAAGAGAGTGGAACACGTACGTCTTAATTGGCTTGATGAAAATTTTGTGGAGCACGAGAAGGATTTCACCGGCTTCCTAAGCAGAATAATTCAGCATGAGTGTGACCATCTTGAGGGTGAAGTCTATACCGACCATATCTCTCCGATACGCAAGCAGCTGATCAAGTCAAAACTTAATAACATTGTAAAAGGCAAGGTTCATTGCGAATATCGCACCAAATCAGCCGCAAAATAATTATTCTAAATCCTCAATTAGAAATAATTCTAAATTCTCAATTCT
>CAMWJD010000155.1 GCA_947174515.1 uncultured Porphyromonadaceae bacterium | reverse complement strand
CCCTATTTTATATATATTAAATTTTCACATCTCGCAAAAAAAAACTATCTTTGTAACAACAATATTTGATATTCAGTCTCAATGGATTCTTCATCAACAGATAAGTTAGAAAATATTAACAGAGAATTTATCGGATACATAGAGGGCCTTTCTCAGGAAGATATTTCTGATATGCTTTCACTCCGCGTCATTCCATCTTTTCTAAGCAGCATAAGAAGTCATGGATATGCAGCTTTCAGTGAAGGTGCATTGAAGGATTGGATAGTGGATATGTTATTATGTGAGTTAAAAGGAAGCACCGTAAAACGATATGCAGGCGCCCTTCATACGATATATAAAAAATGGGAGAAGATTAATGGCATTGAAGATCAAGGAGTAAAATTTTCTATCCCGACTGACATTTATAGAATTGAATACAGCAAAATGCTTTCAGATATAGGACATAATCTTGAAGCAACAGACAGATTGACAAAAATCTCAATCAAGCATGATTCTCCATCCTATGTCGTCAATAAAGTATTTCAATATCTTCTTTTTAATCCATTAGCATCGTTAAAAGACGCTGTGATATTGAAATATTCTGATCCTATGCCTGATATAGAGCATATCGATGATATTGTGACATCAATGCGCAATGCACCCCAGGCTAAATATGTCTTTCCTCTTTTGCAGGGTAAGAAGCGTGAAGGAGCCATAATCAGAGACCTTCTATCCGACCTGCACTCCACAGCCAAAAGAGCCGGATTTAAATTTGGAGACTCTTTTTCCAGAGATTCGATCACATCCATTTGGATTGCAGCTGCACTCAAGTCAGAAATAGCTGTGTCAGAGATTAGGGCGATAGTAATAAATCTTCCAATTTCATATTCGTTTCTATCTTTAATACCTGCGTCAGAAATCTCAGAACATCGTAAAATTGAGATACTCAACACAGTAGCTTATTCTCTCACCAATAAGACTCCCGGATGGTTTGTGCTGAGATTAAGGAGTGGGGTTACTCCTGAAAAGATAAAGGAGCGGTTGAAAGAAAAGGAAAGTCCGTTGCAAAATCAGATACAATACTATTATCCTTTGAGAGCTGTAAAGAAAATTGAAAAGAAAAAAGTTGTTTCAGTTGAAGAGCCGGTAATTCCCGGACTATTATTTATCAGATTACCCTACGATAGGGTGACAACATTAGTCAGTATAATAGGAGATTTGGCATGGTGTTATCGATCTACAGCAAATCCGAAGAGTCCATATTCAGTCATTCCGCAAAAAGAAATGAGGATATTTCAGAAGTGTGTCGGTGCCTTCACTTCAGATGTTGAATTGGATATAATATCTGAATTGCCTCCGTTAAATGTGGGAGATGAGGTCGTGATTGAAAATGGCACCCATCTTGATGGACAAATAGCAACCATACGGGCAGTACGGAGCGTAGATGGAATGTTGACGTATACCCTCAGGCTCTCAGAAACAGAGTATATTAAGTGGAATGATGTGAATCTTCCGGCATCTCATATCTCAAAAGTAGACAAATAGTTTTTTTTGAATGATAAGGCCCCGTCTCATGAGACAGGGCCTATATTCAAAACATGTGGGATGAGCTCTTATAGTTTGTAGACTTCTACGCCGGCAAGCAGGAAGCATCCGGTGCCGTAATCATCGAAGTCAGGGACGGAGTCATAGGCAACCGGTTGGCCATCTTTGGGTTCTTTGCCGGTTCCTTGAACATATCCAAGATAACCGTTTTCATGAACAGCATTGTTGACCATCGCATTCCATGCTTTAGTTATGACCGGCATGTATTTTGCTTTGTCAAGGATACCGTTTCTTACACCCCAGGCCATTCCATATACGAATAGGGCAGTACCGGTAAGTTCCTTGCCACCGTAATTATCCGGATCATGCAGCGATACATTCCAAAATCCGTCAGTACGCTGGCATTTTGCGAGAGCTGCGCACATATCCTGCAGGTCTTTTACATAGACGGCACGATGTGGATCGTCAGCTGGAGTGTCCTCAAGAACACGTACGAGAGCCGCTACTACCCAACCGTTTCCACGGCTCCAGTAGCAATTCTTGCCATTGGGTTCTTTATAGGGAGGAACAAAATCAGCATCTCTCCACCAAAGTCCTTCCTTTTGATTGTAAAGTCCACCTGCAAGAACGTTACGACTCCATTCATACATATCCCAAGCCTTGTCACTATATTTTTTGTCTCCTGTCAAAGCCGCAAGCTTAGTAAGGACCGGCATACCCATCTGGATAGCGTCAATCCAAGTCCAATCATCCACTTGAGGTGTATTGACGAGCATATTGCAAAGAGAGATAGTCTGAGTCAGCATTTCGGGCTTTGGAGTAAGCTTGTAAAGGTCGATATAAGTCTGGCTGCATGCATAGTTATCAGCATTTCTTGTAGTCGTATCATCTCTACGCATACCCCATTTGAAACCGTCAGCCCAATCCGTAGCATATTGCCAATATTTCTTGTCGGGATATATTGAATGTAATGCCATCAAACCTTCAAAATAAATGGAACGAGTCCAGATATTGGCCTCATATACTTTCTTACGGGAATAGTAAGGAATACCAAGTAATGGATCAGGATGCTTGCGCATATAAAGGTCGTTGACCTTTATCAAGGTCTTGAGTGTTTCCTTACGAGGAGGAAGCTCATCTTTTGCTCCGAAGACCGGAATAGCCATCAGAACAGTCAAAATTCCTAAAATTACCTTTTTCATAGAGTTAGTTAGAATTCGTAATGCATAATTCATAATATATATTTCAAAAACACATAATCATGACATTCAATGAATTATATATTAGAAATCATGCGTTGTTATTAAGTATTATATTGTTATTTCTTCATCAATGGCGTTATCGTCACTTTTGAATTGAGACCGGAAGGAACTGTCTCCCAATCTGAATAATCCACTACTTTCTTACCTATCACACTTGCGATATTCGCATCTTTGAATATTTTCCACTTCTTCCCTTTGCGGTCATAGTCAGCTATGCGGTTGGCCGGAAGATTGGTGACATCAATCTCAAGTGTATTCAAACCGGGGTTAAGAAATTTACCAATTTCAATGACAAAAGGAACGCTCCATACCTTACCAACCTCTTTACCATTAACTTTAACGAGAGCACTTTCTCTTAAATCTCCCAAATCAAGCAGCCATTCGTCTGCATTGATGTCGATGGGAATTTGGAATGAAGTTGAATATCGGGCTGTTCCTGCATTGACTTTTGCTTCTGCAAGCGGGAGTTTGGTCCATGCAGTCACTGTGTCAGTGGCAAAAGTCTCTTTTATCATCGGAGAGCTGTCAAGGAATGAAATGCTCCACCCCTTGTTTATGTCAATTGGTTCTCCCTTTTCGTAATAAGCCCACTCTTCAGCTTCGATATCAGAAGGGAAAGTCTTCAGAAGCAACGATTGGCCGGGCTGCACTTGAAGAAGTATTTCAGTAGTGCCATTTGGTCCTTTTCTTGAGCGTGCTTTCCCTTTCTTGCCTGTGAGAGGATCAAAAATCATCACACATTCTGCAGGAACAGCGAGAGTTTCCCATCCATTGATTTCATTTTCGTTGAGCAAAGCAAGAAAATAATTATATCCATCGGCCTCATTAACTCTTCGAAGGAGCGATACGCCTTTAGATCTCATTGGTTCGGGTTTAACACCTGACATGCGTATTGCAGTTTGCAAATCTTTAGCCGGAGCTGCCATATCACTCTTGAGCGCATCCAATTCCGCTCTTCTCTGCTCAAGATTTCCAAGTCCGGGGACATCATTTGGAAGATGCTCGGTAAAAATCACATTAGCACCGTTGGCCTTAAGGTTTTTCAATGCTTTCAGAGTCTCGACAGGCATGAAATTCAACGGGGGAACAATAATTGCTTTGTATTTATTGCCACCTTTTGAAATGATCGAGCCATCTGATGCAACAGAAAGATCGGCGACCAGCGCGTCAGATAGATAATCGGGGTCAAGACCTGCATTCACAAGTTGACCGATCATCTTCTTGACGTCAGGCATCTTCTTATCCATGCTATGAATATCAAACATCATATATATGCCGTCTTGCCTTTGCCATATATCATCGATAGGGAAGTAGAGGAGTACGTCGGAATCAGGATTCCCTGCAGTTAAGAATGCCTGGCACCGCGCGATGTATCTGAACAGAGCATCCGCATCTTTCCATATAGTATTGGTAGGAGACATATTTACCGAAGCATAGAAAAGCCATCCCGGGAAATCCACACCTTTAGGAGAATAAGTAGCCCCATGGAAGAAAATATGGTTGACGCCGGCGGCAAGCATCTGGTCTATTTCCGGTTTGGCGACAGAAAGGGAGGTATGGAAATGTTCTGTCAGCCAGGTCAGGGTTTCAGCAGACACAAGAGGCTTGCCCGACAAGTGAGCAGCTGAAGAAGCAAACTTAAGGACTGCCGGATCAGCATCACTATGACGGGAATCTCCGGTGGGATGCAATCCCGGAATATTTAGTTCGGAGCGTCCGAAAGACTCACATTCCGGAATATCAACGATGGCATACAGATCAATTATATTGGCTGGGCTTCCATGGCTTTGGTTTCGAATTTGAGCACCATGGCTATGAGCCCAACGAGTCCAAAGATCGGTGAAGTTTTCCCGGAGCACGCGAGCTAATGTGTATCTGTAGTCTCTGACGATACGTCCGCGAAGTTCCGTTTGGTTTTTCTGATCAGCGAATTCAGGAATATATCGCTCAAGGCGATAACCATGGTCTTTTGCAAACTCATCCAATAGTCCAGCAGTCCAATCCGAGCCATAAACTTCATATGAGTCATTGAATAGTACTTTTGGAAAAGTCTCTTCCCTTCCTGCAAACGCCCGATCAAAACGGTCGAGATATTTCTTAACCGCTATGCTGTCGTAGTGATTGACCACGAATCCTTCGCCCCCCGGGGCTGCGCGCTTAACTTTCTGAAATGTCCTGCCTGCAAATAATGCATACACATCCCAGTTTCCCTTCTTTGGAGCGGGCCAATTAAGAGTACCGTCTTTTTTAAGTTTATCGGTTATATCGATTCTGGTATCACCGTTGACTGCCATTATTTTCTCTAAAGTAGCCACCTTCCGCTGTTTTTCGTCTTGTGGCTGAACCTTAACAGTCAGCTTTTTACCCGGATCGACGTGCCATTTTTCGATTATGAGTTTTTGGGCACTCTCAGCCTCTGAAACTTCCGGACCACCGAAAGGCCACCCGGTGCCGTTGTTCATTTCCGGCTGCAACCCTAATCTGCGGCTTTCATCAGAGACATGACGGAGCATATCCATCCATTTATCCGAAAGATAAGGTATATCATTTGCTTCATTTCCTTGAACTCCATAGATAGGAGTAATTTCAAATCCACCGATACCTTGGCGAGCAAATTCTTCAAGATTGAAAGTCAGACCATCGGGGTCAACGGCACTTCCGTGCCACCACCACCTGACAAAGGGTTTGTTAACCGTCGTTTCTGCATACCAATCTGTTGATTTATTATCGGCATGAGTGAAAAAGAACGCACTACCTAAAAG
>CAMWJD010000154.1 GCA_947174515.1 uncultured Porphyromonadaceae bacterium | reverse complement strand
TGTCGCAAAATTATCTCGCATTTATCATATCATTAATTTTTGCGAGCTACTTATATGGATAATCGAATTGCTGACCGGTTATAAAAAACGCTGAAGCCGGGATTTTCTCAAACTCCGGCTTCAGTGTGATTTTTTAGTTATCGCCGCTACTTTCACAAGCAAAGAGCAACACTTACTCAACCACTAACTTACAAATTATATCACTATTACTTAAAAAGCTTTTAGACTTGCTTGCCAAGAGAAAATAAAATGCTATGCCAATTATTTCAAACCAAACTCTTTTTCTCTTGACATTGCAAAATTAGCATAAAAAAAATTATTTTGCAAGAATCATTGACTTATTTTACCCCCCCCGCTCCATTTTTACCAAACTTGTCCTAATTTGACCAAATATTCCAAAGTAAATATTTGAATTTCCTCCATACTCAACAAGGGAGCAGAAATATTTTTACCAAGAATGAATCACTATAATGATTTTTTCATTATATTTGCAGATATTATCATCGACCATGGAAAAGATAGAAAAGAAAAGGCTTGAAGCGTTGCGCGCGGCAATGGCGGAGCATGGCATAGACTGCTGCATTATCAACAGCACGGATCCTCATCAAAGCGAGATACCGCCATCCCACTGGCGCGGAAGAGAGTGGCTCACCGGTTTTAAATCGGAAAACGGCACCAATGGAACGGCAGTCGTGACGCAAAAGCATGCATATGTGTGGACAGACAACCGATTTTTCATACAGGCACGTCAGCAACTGAACGGGACAGGATTTGAGATGATGCCTTTTGATGGTCCGGAGGGGGTGGACCTCGTAGGCCGGGTATGCGAACTTCTTAAGGAGGGAGAGACCGTAGGGATCGACGGGATGACATTCAGCGTGTCGGAAGCTCAGAAAATGGAGAATGAATTTAATGACCACGGCATTAAATTCCGTACGGATTTCTCGCAATTTGACTACATTTGGGAAGACAGACCCGTGCGGCCTCTCAACAAACTGTTTGTACATGATGAAAAAATTGTAGGAAAAAATGTAAATTCAAAGGTTGGCAGGGTTCTCAAGGAGCTAAGCGGCTCAGAAGCCGATGCAATCCTTGTGTCAGCGCTTGATGACATTGCCTGGATCACTAATCTACGCACATCAGGCGACATCTCGTTTAGTCCTATGTTTGTCAGCTATCTTTATCTTGACACAAATGGACGCCGAGTGCTTTTCATCGATGAAGAGAAAATTGGAGAGGAAGTAAAGAAGCACCTTGACCAATACAGCATAGAAGTGATGGCTTATGACAAAGTAAGGGATTTTGTCAGTCAACTTCCGAAAACCACACGCCTGATGATAGATCCTGGGCTTACAGCCATAAGCGTCTACGACCATATAGACTGCCCGGTGGTGTTCGGAGGCGAAGGGGTAGCAAAACTGAAAAGCGTAAAAAACGACACCATGCTCGCCCATTGGCGCACAGCTATGGAGAAAGATGGCGTTGCGTTAGTGAAGATGTTCAAATGGATCGACGAGGAATTTCCGAAGGGTGAACTGACGGAAATGAAAATAGCGCGCAAACTGCGAGAGCTGCGTCTTGCAGATCCGGATTGCGTAGACGAGAGTTTTGCGGCCATAGTGGGATGGAACGGCCATGGCGCCATCGTGCATTACGAACCGACTGACGACACTGACATACCGGTAAGCGGACAAGGACTGTTACTAATAGACAGCGGCGGACAGTATAAACAGGGGACTACCGACATAACACGCACGATTGTGCTCGGAGGAGAAGCCACTGCAGATCAAAAGCACGATTTTACGTTGGTGCTGAAAGGACACATTGCTCTTTCAAAGGCAATCTTTCCAAAAGGAACTCGCGGAGCACAGCTCGACATATTGGCCCGCCAATATCTATGGAACGAAGGAAAAGCATATTATCATGGCACGGGACACGGCGTAGGATTCTTCATCAATTGCCATGAAGGGCCGGTACAGATAAGGATGAACGACATTCCTGTGGCTTTGGAGCCGGGGATGGTGATGAGCAATGAGCCCGGACTTTATATAGAAGACCAATATGGTATCAGGACCGAAAATATGCTTGCTGTAAAGTTATGGAAGAGCAATGAGTTTGGCGACTTCTACCGATTCATCACCTTGACATTGTTTCCTTATGACAAAAAACTTATAGAATGGGAAATCATCACACCCGAAGAAAAGGACTGGCTTGATGCATATCATAAGGAAGTATATGAAAGGCTCTCCCCTCTCTTGTCGGATGAAGAATCGGAATGGCTCAAGGGGATAATTTAGAATTTTGAATTTAGAATTATTTCCGGAGATTTCGAGAACTTTGAGGACTCATATAAATCTGAAATCTGATAACTGATAACTGATAACTGAAATCTGATAACTTATACTGAAATTAAAGAAATGGCTATTATACAGGAAGTGAGGGGATTCACCCCTGAAATTGGCAAGGATTGTTTCCTTGCGGCAAATGCAGTGATTGTGGGCGACGTGATAATCGGTGATGAGTGCAGCATATGGTTTGGCGCCGTGCTCCGAGGCGATGTGAATTCCATCCGTGTAGGCAACGGAGTAAATATCCAAGACGGAAGTGTTCTCCACACACTATATGAGAAATCCGTGATCGAGATCGGCGACCACGTATCGGTTGGCCACAATGTGGTGCTTCACGGCTGCAAGATAGAAGACTATGCACTGATAGGCATGGGAGCTGTGGTGATGGACAATGCCGTAGTTGGAGAAGGGGCAATCGTGGCAGCCGGTTCGGTGGTGCTCAGCAACACCAAGATAGGTAAGCATGAACTTTGGGCCGGATGTCCGGCAAAGTTTGTCAAGATGGTGGAACCGGACAAAGCGAAAGAGATGAATATCAAGATAGCAACCAATTATCACATGTATTCGAAGTGGTATGGACCACAAGACTAAGCTGCCGGTGGCAATAGACCTGAAAAAAGCACAGGAAAAAGAAACAGATTTGCGGGTATTAAGTCTGCTGTCCCAGTCGTTTGCCAATGTGCAGGCCGCGAGCACTGAAATAATCAATCTTGAGGCTATACTTAACCTTCCGAAAGGGACTGAGCACTTTGTGGCAGATCTTCATGGGGAAAACGAGGCGTTTTCCCACATATTACGTAATGCGTCGGGCAATATCAGACGCAAGGTGACTGAACTGTTCGGCACTTCTCTGCGCGAGCAGGATATCCGCAATCTCTGCACTCTCATCTATTATCCGGAAAGCAAGCTTGAATATACGAAGGCCGATGAAGACAATATGGAAGATTTCTATAGCGTCACTCTTCATCAGCTTATCCTCGTATTGCAGTCTGTTTCATCCAAATATACCCGATCAAGAGTAAGAAAGGCACTCCCGAAAGAGTATGCCTACATTATTGAAGAGCTGCTCCACGAGTCTCCTACAGATTATGATAAGGATGCCTATTTCCGTCGTATTATCGAGACAATAATATCCACAGGACAGGCAGACAATTTCATTATTGCTCTCTGCAACGTGATTCAGAGGCTGAGCATCGATCAGCTTCATATCCTCGGCGATATCTTCGACCGGGGTTCAGGGGCACATCTCATTATGGACACACTTTGCGAATATGATCGTTTCGATATCCAATGGGGCAATCACGATGCTCTCTGGATGGGAGCGGCCGCAGGGAATGACTGCTGCATAGCCAATGTATTGCGTCTATCATTGCGATATGGCAATATGGCGACACTTGAAGATGGCTACGGCATCAACCTTGTGCCGCTTGCAACTTTCGCCCTCGACACTTACGGCGAGGATCCTTGCGAAGGGTTCGAGCCGCACATAATGGACAACGCGCATGCTCCCGACGATAAGTCGCTCCAGCTTTGGGCAAAGATGCATAAGGCAATCAGCATAATCCAGTTTAAGCTTGAGGGGCAATTGATCGACAGCCGACCTGAATGGAAGATGGAAGACCGGAAACTTCTTCATCTGCTGCGCCCGGAGAAAAAAGTGATAGAAATTGAAGGAAAGGAATATGAATTAAAAGACAGTTTCTTCCCGACCGTGTCGCAGGATAATCCATATGCTCTCACGGAGGAAGAAGCGTCGCTTGTGGAGAAGCTTCATCATTCATTTATGGTAAGCGACAAGCTGAACCGCCATATCCAGTGTCTTTTGTCGCATGGCTGCATGTATGCCATTTACAATTCCAATCTTCTTTTCCATGCGTCGATGCCGCTGAATCAGGATGGCAGTCTGAAGGAAGTGGAACTGCACGGAGAGAAATTTAAGGGAAGGGCACTGATGCATCGCATCGGGATGATGATGCGCGCGGCATTTAATGATGACACAGATCCTGAACTGAAAAAATTTGCAATAGACTATTACTGGTATCTTTGGTGCGGGAAAGATTCTCCACTTTTCGACAAGTCCAAGATGGCGACTTTTGAGCGCTATTTCATTAAGGATGAGTCGACTCATTCGGAGGAGAAAGGTAACTACTTCAAACTCCGCAATGATGAGAAGGTGATTGATGGCATCCTCGATGCATTCGGAGTAGGCGGGGAGCATCGCCACATCATCAACGGGCACGTACCTGTCAGGGCCGCCAAAGGAGAGAGCCCTATGCGTGCCAATGGCAAGCTTCTGGTGATAGATGGTGGATTTTCAAAAGCATACCACGCCACCACCGGCATAGCGGGCTACACATTGGTATATCACAGCAGGGGTCTGGAGCTTGTGCAGCATGAGCCATTCGAGTCGGCCGAGAAAGCCGTCAAGGAAGGCACCGATATCTTGGGATCGAAGCAGATAGTGGAACTCTCGGCTAAAAGGCTGCGAGTCCGGGACACGGATAAAGGTATCGAGCTTCAAGGACAGATTGAGGAACTCAGAGACTTGCTTCAGGCGTTCCGCCACGGCCTTGTGAAGGAAAGACATTTGAGATAAAACACCTACGTCTTTCCCCCTAAATAGGGAATCATGAAGGCTAAAACGGTATCTTGAAGAGCCGGAGGTTTTTCCCTTCGGCTCTTATATTTCATCTCATAATGCCTCTAAGGCATATAGCGGGATATTTGTCATCCAGGATTCTTTACGATAATTTGACATTGATAGACGATAAGCTTCCATTGGGGAATAATCTCCCACAAACTGACGAAGACTTCTTGCCCTTAGTTTTCTTCAGCCTTTACTTCAATCGGAATTACGTTTCCTTTTACTTGAATCAAGAAGTCTATCTCCATTTGAGAATTGGATTTTGCAAAATAGAATGGATCGTAATGCAATATAAGTTCTTGAAGTGCATACTGCTCTGTAATTGCCCCCTTAAATTCTGTAAAGATACGGTTTCCTTCCACTATCGACTCTGAATCAAGCGAAGACATGGCACCAAGCAATCCGACATCTACTGCAAAAAGTTTAAAAGCGCCATCATCTTGATAACATTTCAGCTCTAATGCAATAGCTTAATCACATTTTAAGGACATACTTTGTGAAAATCCTCACATTTTAAGGACATACTTTAATAAAGAATATAAGATCAGATCTCACAAATTTAATAATCTCCATACGTCACTTAAAGTTTGGCTCAAAATATAAGTA
>CAMWJD010000153.1 GCA_947174515.1 uncultured Porphyromonadaceae bacterium | reverse complement strand
AGGTACGCACGGCTCGTGCGTCCGCATGCTTCAAAAGCGTTTTGAATTTAGTGATCAGACCTTAAAAATCATGTAAAAATTACGAAAAGGGCCAAAAAAGGACTTGTCGGAATAAAGATTTTTCTGTAATTTTGCAATCACAGACCGCTCTGCGGAAGCCTCGGTCCGGGGCTGAGTGGGTAGGGAACTGTGGAGGTGCACCTTGTGTGACACCGTAAATACATGTTATAAAAAGCGTTTACTTGACGCTCTTTCTTGACGATCAGAAACTTCGCAACTTTCAATCGCAATCAGGAATGAGACAACGGTAGATGCCTATAAGGGATGTATGCATTCCACCGCGGCGGCGCGTGAGCGTCACGCCGTGGCGAAGTTGTACATAATCCTGCGTGAGGCTTCTGCGTTGTTTGTTCTATTGCGATGGGCATTGCGAAGGCCTCTGATTGTAGGACGGACAACAGAGTACAGGCTCTCACGCTTTTTTATTTCAATGCTATGCCGACAAGTGAGCCTGAAGGCGTACAGTATGATAATGGGTAAACTTTAGAGATTTACGACTTCTATTCCCTTTTCGAACGATGGGGAGAATCTCAGTGTATTTAGCACACTCCGCGCGTCCTGCATAGGTAGATAGCAAATATGACTGCTCACTTTTAATTTGCACCGCTTTGTACCGCCTGAGTGTTCGTTTCAAATTTATGCAATCATCCAATCTTTAATAATTTTTCTTTAAACTAAACGCTTATGAAGCAAAAGCTATTGTTTATGCTGGTGGCACTCGCTTCCCTGCTCCCGGCAAGGCTACTGGCCTTCGAGTACACTTATGAAGGTGTCACACTCAGATATTCTGTCATAGACGAGGAAGTTAAGACCTGCATGGTAGATGGATTTAACCATTTCCCACGTAACCTTGTTATCCCGGATATCGCTAATGACGGCGCAACAGACTATGCCGTTACTTCAATCGGTGCGTATGCTTTCGATAGTTGCAGAAGTCTGACTTCTGTGGTGATACCGAACTCCGTAATTACAATTGACAAGCAGGCATTCTATAAATGCACAACGCTGACTTCTGTTGAGATCGGCAACTCCGTCATTTCAATCGGGGCGTTTGCTTTTGCTAGTTGCAGCAATCTGACTTCAGTGGAGATACCGAACTCCGTCACTTCAATCGGTGTGTCTGCTTTTGATAGTTGCAGTAGTCTGACTTCAGTGGAGATACCGAACTCCGTCACTTCATTAGGTAATGCTGCTTTCTTGGATTGCAGCGGCCTGACCTCTGTTGTGATTGGCAACTCCGTCACTGAAATTGGCCCGTATACTTTCTACGGTTGTAGCGGCTTGGAAAAATCAGCCTATCCCAATAGTTTGAAAAATCCTTTCAATACAGGCAGTATAATTGCATATGATCCAGAAGGAGCGATTATCGAAGAGGGTTTTGTGTATGGTCCGGATAAATCCGCCATATATTTTGCGCCGCTAAGTCTTGAAGGTGAATACATGATACCTGAATCCGTCACTTCAATTGGGTCGTCTGCTTTTTCCGGATGCATCGGTCTGACCTCTGTGGTTATACCAAACTCTGTCACTTCAATCGGCTCGTCAGCTTTTTCCGGTTGTATCTACCTTATAAAATCGGCTTATCCGAATTCTCTGAATAATCCATTCTACGATGGAATTGCATTTGCTTACGATCCTGAAGGAGCAATTATCGAGGATGGTTTTGTGTATGGCCCTGATAAATCAGCTGTATATTTTGCTCCTCTTAGTCTTGAGGGCGAATACACCATACCTGAATCCGTCACTTCAATCGGCGAGGGCGCTTTCAACAGCTGCAGCAGCCTGACCTCGGTGTTGATACCGAACTCTGTCACTTCGATAGGGAGGATGGCTTTCTACTTCTGCTGGAACTTGAACTCAGTTGTGATACCTAACTCAGTCACTGAAATCGGTGATAGGGCTTTCTCGTTCTGCAACGGCCTGACTTCAGTTGTGATACCTAACTCAGTCACTGAAATCGGTGATAGGGCTTTCTCGTTCTGCAACGGCCTGACTTCAGTTGTGATACCTAACTCAGTCACTGAAATCAGTAATTCTGCTTTTTCCGACTGCAGTAGTCTAAGCTCTGTGGAAATACCGAACTCCGTCATTTCAATCGGCGCGTATGCTTTCGATAGTTGCAGCAGTCTGACTTCAGTGGTGATACCGAACTCAGTCATTACAATCGGTCGGCAGGCATTTTATGGCTGCAACCTTGACACAATAATCATGGGATATGGGATAGACACTATTGGCGACCTTGCTTTTGGAGGATTTTCTGCTTCTAACATTTATATCACGGCACAGACACCGCCGGAAATTGGATCCTATACTTTCGATGATTATAAGGGCATTCTATATCTTCAAGGGCAGTCAGCAGTGAATGCTTACGACGATGACCAGAATTGGGGAATTTTCAATAAGCAACTTATGACGGAGCCGACAGCTATGGAGATTGAAGGTATGACCTCGATTTCGGGCAATGCCGGGGATACATTCCAGCTTCAGGCTAAAATGACTCCGGAAGACATGACGCTTCCGTATATATTCTGGCGTTCGACGAATACTAAGATAGCGAAAGTCGACAATAATGGTCTTGTTGAACTGCAGGAATATTCATCAGATGACATGATCAGTGCAGACGAAGGCGAAGAGAACGACGGCACATGCAAGATAATAGCCGAGTCTCTATATTTCGATGGTCCAATCGCCGAGGTTACTGTCCACAATACCGGAATCAACAGTGTGAAGACTGTATTGGATCTCAACGACAACACCATAGACTTCAGTAAGCCTTACGAGGTCTACAACATGAGCGGTCTCAAGGTGGCTGATTCGAAGGAAGGTCTTCCCAACGGTATTTATATCGTCCGCCAGGGCAAGGCTGTGGTTAAGACGGTGGTTAATGAAAAATGATTAATTAATTTTCAGGGTATTCAGTTTGATGTCATGACTTAAGAAACATACTTGTCAGCTCGGAGAGCTGTTATTATGGCAAAAGAGGATGTGTCAAAATGAAGTGACCCCCAAAAGTTTTGTGTCTAACTTTTGGGGTGCAGTGCAGAGTCTAAAATAAATTTAGTGGTTAGACCCAATTCAGGTGTTTTGAAATTGGTGGTCAGACCCAATTCTGGTGTTTTGAATTTGGTGGTCAGGTATATTTTTGTATATTTGCACAAAAATAAGATATTTATGGAGACACCAAAGATTTTTAAAAGAAAGATATATAATAAACTCCTTGAATGGAAAAGAGCGTCCAATGGCTCTGATGCCTTACTTATACAGGGTGCCCGGCGTGTCGGGAAATCGACACTCGCAGAGGAATTTGCCAAAAACGAGTATAAATCCTACATAGTGTTGGATTTTTCAAAAGAAGGAGAAGATGTATTCCATCTCTTCGACAGCATGACTGATTTGGACTTCTTTTTTTTTCGCCTTCAACAAATAAAAAATGTAAGACTCGAAGAAAGGAACTCAGTCATAATATTCGACGAAGTTCAGTTCTGTCCAAAAGCAAGACAGTCTATAAAGTTTTTAGTTGCGGATGGAAGATATGATTATATAGAGACGGGCTCTTTGATATCAATAAGAAAAAACACTCAGGATATCCTGATTCCAAGCGAGGAGCATAGAATAGATATGTTTCCGATGGATTACGAGGAATTTCTCTGGGCCATCGGCAAGGATGTGACACTTGATCTTTTGCACAATCAAGAAAAATATTGGTTCTCAATCGATGATTCACTAAACCGCACACTTATGAAGGAGCTAAGGTTATACCTTCTTATCGGAGGAATGCCTCAGGCTATTGTGAAGTATATACAGACAAATAATTTGGTAGAGGTAGATAAAGTTAAACGACGTATTTTGAAACTATATTTCGATGATTTTGAAAAGATAGATCCATCAGGCACACTTTCCGAGATATTCATGTCGATTCCGGGAGAGTTGACTAAAAATAAATTACGATTTGAGATGGGAAGTATTCTTGGAAAAATTCCTGTATCCCTTCAAGCTCTCCTTCATGAGATGAAAGAGTCAATGACTGTGAATTTCTGCTATAGATGTTCAGATCCGAATGTTGGATTCGGGCTTCATAAGTACGCCGAGAGTTTCAAGATATATGTCGGTGATACCGGACTTTTTGTGACTCTTGCATTTTGGGATAGAGATGTATCGGATAACACTATATATTCTAAAATTCTCGGGGACAAGTTAAGTGTGGATTTGGGATATGTTTTTGAGAACCTCGCAGCTCAGATGATACGGGCCTTAGGACGTACTTTGTATTATTATACTTGGCCACAACGTGATGATCTCAAGAAGCACTACAAGATTGATTTCCTCTTGACCTGCCGTGATAAAATAGTCCCGGTTGAAGTGAAATCAGGGGGATACAGAACTCATAAGTCATTAGATGTCTTTTGTGAAAAATTCTCGGAACGTACACTTTTACCATTGATGGTTTATACAAAAGCCCCTCATCGTGATACAAACTTGAAGATGATACCCTTTTATCTTTTTCCCATTTTTATGGAAAAACTATAATCGCAAATCTTATTCGTAGAGTAGGGAGCGCACTACATGCGCTCCGGCATCAAAAATAAAGCAAGCTTTACGGATAGGGCGAGAAGGCCAAGGATGCCTATTATGATGCGTTCACCTGCTGGGACCTTTATATTATTTGGAGGTGTTAAATAAATGTTGTAAATTTGTGGAGTCAAAGACACGCGTGGGGCGGACGCACGAGCCGTGCGTCCCTACCGATAAGATTCATCTATAAGACAAAACATGATTGATTAATAATCTCCGATTATGGATAAGAAAGAGATAAAGGATATAATTTTGAAGGGGGATAAGGTGAGGATTCTGTTTGTGTGCCTCGGCAATATTTGCCGTAGCCCGGCGGCTCAAGGGGTGATGGAGAGGCTTGTGGAAGAGAGCGGTGTCGCCGACAATTTTGAGATTGATTCGGCTGGACTATATGGCGGACATGCCGGAGATCTCCCGGATGCCCGTATGCGGGCTCATGCGCGGCGCCGTGGATTGAACCTCACTCACAGGTCGCGCCCGGTGCGTGAGTCTGATTTCGACAGATTCGACATCATCGTGGCAATGGATGATTCCAACTATACCGGTCTGCGAGCTATGGCCCCTACTCCGGAAGATGAGCGGAAAGTCGTAAAGATGGCTGATTTCTTCACGCAGCATCCTTGGGCAGATTGCGTTCCTGATCCTTACTATGACGGAGCCGAAGGATTTGAGAATGCTTTGGATTTGATTGAGGACGGATGCAACACGCTTCTTCAAAGATTAATTTAGAATTTATAATTTTTACAGAAAACTCTGAGTCCTCTGAGATCTCTGAGTTCTCCGACAGTAATTCTATTCAGAATTATTCATAAGTAGCTCGCAAAAATTAATGATATGATAAATGCGAGATAATTTTGCGGCAGGGTGGCTGCGGAGTGAAGGAACTTGGCGAGCTAAGTGACTGAGCGACAATGTCAAGATGGCCAAAATTAGCCGCAGTTATCATGTCAAGATCTTTTCAAGCTGCTT
>CAMWJD010000152.1 GCA_947174515.1 uncultured Porphyromonadaceae bacterium | reverse complement strand
TAGAATTAAATGACACTGATCAATACTCAGTCAAAAAAAATCTGAATTCTCAATTATCCTCAATTCTCAATTCTCAATTCTCAATTATTCTCAATTCTCAATTATTCTCAATTCTCAATTCTCAATTAGAAAAAATTCTAAATTCTAAATTCTAAATTCTAAATTCAAAATTATAGAACAATGGCCAAATCTTATGAAGCCTCCGGCGTGAATCTCGAAGCCGGATATGAAGTAGTAAGCCGCATCAAGAAGCATGTGGCAAGTACAAACCGACCCGGAGTGATGGGCAATATCGGGGCATTCGGCGGAATGTTCGACCTTGCAAGTCTCGGATATAAAGAACCGATCCTTGTCAGCGGCACCGACGGCGTGGGGACAAAACTTAAAATCGCTTTCGCAGTAGACAAACACGACACCATCGGCATCGATGCCGTGGCAATGTGTGTCAACGACGTGCTTGCGCAGGGTGCAGAACCTCTATTCTTCCTTGACTACGTCGCAGTAGGCAAAAATGAACCGGCCGTTGTCGAAGCGATAGTTTCCGGAGTTGCCGAAGGATGCCGTCAGGCAGGATGTGCGCTTATCGGCGGGGAGACAGCTGAAATGCCGGGGATGTACCAGCCGGGAGATTACGATATCGCCGGCTTCACGGTGGGCGCTGTCGACCGCTGCAACCTTATTGACGGAAGCAAAGTGAAGACCGGCGACGTCCTTGTCGGCATAGCTTCTTCAGGCGTGCACTCGAATGGTTTCTCACTTGTGCGCAAAATTGTGGCTGACGCAGGTCTTGAGTTTGATAAGAAATATGAAGAGACGGGCGACCTGACCCTTGGGGAAATGCTCCTTACTCCGACACGCATATATGTGAAATCCGTACTCGACGTAATACGCAACATCGACGTTCACGGTGTAGCCCATATCACGGGAGGCGGCTTCGATGAAAACATTCCGAGAATACTCCACGACGGGCAGGGCATCGAAGTGAAAGAAGGCTCATGGGAAATTCTTCCGGTCTTCCGCCTGCTTGAGAAATATGGCAAAGTTCCGCATCGCGAGATGTTCAATATCTTCAACATGGGTATCGGCATGGTGCTCGCCCTCGATGAGAAGGACGCAGACAAAGCGATCGAGATCTTAAACAGCCACGGTGAAAAAGCCTCTGTTATCGGCCGAATCACCGACCGGCCCGGAGTACAGGTGGTTTAATGTAACCCTATAAACCAATAAACCGATAAACGCCTAAACCAATAAACCAACAAATCAATAAACCAAAGATAATGAGAGCACTAATCAGCGTTAGCGACAAGCGCGGCGTAGTGGATTTCGCCAGAGCGCTCCAGAATATGGGCTGGGATATCATTGCTACCGGAGGCACTATGAAAGCACTCCGCGATGCCGGCCTGACGATTATCAACATCAGCGATGTGACCGGTTTTCCTGAAATCTGCGAAGGTCGCGTAAAGACACTTCATCCAAAAGTGCATGGCGGCCTCCTTGCTCGCCGCGATGTGCCTGAGCATATGGCTGAAATAGCTGCCAACGGCATTGAGACAATCGATATGGTCTGCGTAAACCTCTACCCCTTTGAGGCGACAATTGCAAAAGAAGGTGTCACTCTTGCCGATGCAGTCGAGAATATCGACATAGGTGGTCCGTCCATGCTCCGCAGCGCGGCCAAGAACTTCGCATCCGTCACTGTCGTGTGCGATCCTGATGACTATGCAACCGTGCTTGAAGAAATCAGCGCCACAGGAAATACCCTCGAATCCACCCGATTCAAGCTTTCTGCAAAAGCTTATACGCACACCGCGCTCTACGACAGCCATATCGCGACATATATGCGTGAGAAAGCCGGTCTTGATGAAAAACTGTTCCTGTCTTTTGATCGCGTGCAGACACTCCGCTACGGTGAGAATCCGCATCAGCAGGCAGCCCTTTACAAAGCGCCGGAAGAAGAGTCCTACTCCCTGCTCAGCGCCAAGCAACTTAACGGCAAGGAACTTAGCTACAATAATATCCAGGATGCTAACGCCGCGCTCAACATCGTGCGGGAATTTGACGAACCTTTCTGCGTAGGTCTCAAGCATATGAACCCATGCGGAGCGGCAGTAGGAGCGACAATCGAGGAGGCATGGACCAAAGCTTATGAAGCTGACAAAGTCAGCATATATGGCGGAATCGTAGCGATGAACCGTCCGTTGACCCTCGAAGTAGCCAAGGCCATGAAACCGATATTCCTTGAGATCGTGATGGCTCCCGCTTTCGATGAAGATGCACTTGAGCTTTTGAAGACAAAGAAAAATCTCCGCGTTCTTGAAGTGAAAATGGATGGAAGCAAAGAAGCTCAGCGCCAATATGTAGGAATCAACGGAGGACTCCTCGTGCAGGATGCCGACACTTCCACAAAAGACGTGACAGAAGATATGACAGTCACCGAGAAGAAGCCCACCGAGCAGGAACTTAAAGATATGAACTTCGCATGGCGCATCGTGAAGCACGTGAAGAGCAACGCTATCGTAATTGTGAAGGGTGGCATGACTCTCGGTGTCGGTGCCGGCCAGATGAACCGTGTCGGCTCAGCCGACATAGCGCTTGAACAGGCCCTTGCCTCAGGCAATACTGAAGGACTCGTGCTCGGCAGCGACGGATTCCTGCCTTTCGGTGACACAGTGGAACTCGTAGCCGACAAAGGAGTGACAGCTATCGTACAGCCCGGCGGCTCCATACGTGATCAGGAATCTATCGACAAGGCAAACGAGAAGGGGCTGACAATGCTATTCACGGGCATGCGCCATTTCAAACATTAATTATATGGAACTTCATCATTTATATAGCGAAGCAGTTCCGCCTAAGGAGAATCAGTTTCAAGTGCCGAATATGCAACCCGGACGTGAAGAGGAAATCCGCCCCGGCAAGACAGTGATGGTGATCGGCAGCGGAGGTCGCGAACACGCTATCGTTGATGCACTCTCACGCAGTCTACGCGTGCAGAAGATCTACGCCTGCCCCGGCAATCCCGGGATGTCCGCACACGCCACTTGCGTTCCTATCGGAGTGACCGACATTCAGGCCCTCGCAGACTTTGCGAAGGAGAAGAGAGTGGATCTCACCGTCGTAGGTCCGGAAGCGGCTCTTGCCGCAGGAGTGGCAGATGCGTTTAAAGCGGAAGGACTGCGCATCTTTGGCCCTACAAAAGCCGGAGCGCGCATAGAGTCAAGCAAGGAATTCGCCAAGGAGATCATGGAGAAATATGGTGTTCCGACAGGCTTCTACAAGAGCTTTGACAAATATGAGGATGCAAAGGCTTATGCCGAGTCGCTTCCTCTGCCTACGGTGATCAAATATGACGGTCTTGCAGCCGGGAAAGGCGTGGTGGTGGCCGCTACTCGCGAAGAAGCTGATGCTGCATTGCGCGACATGCTTCTTGACTCCGCATTTGGACAGGGACGTGTTCTCATCGAGGAATTCCTTGACGGGCCGGAATTCTCGTTCATGTGTGCGGTGGGCGGACGCAAGGTCTATCCTCTCGCACTCGCGCAAGATCATAAGCGTGCTTACGACGGAGACAAAGGTCCGAACACCGGTGGCATGGGCGCTTATTCGCCTCTCCCCTTCATCTCCGACGAAATTCGCGACAAGGCGTTGAAGGAAATTCTCCAGCGCACTGCCGATGGGCTTGCTGACGAAGGCATCGACTACACCGGCATATTGTATGGAGGCCTCATCCTGACCAAAGATGGACCGAAAGTGATCGAGTTCAACGCCCGTTTCGGTGATCCTGAGACAGAAGTAGTCCTTCCCCGCCTGGAAAGTGACATCTACGAACTTTTTGACGCTGCAATCGATTCAGCCGATTATGTTGCCAAATGGAGCGACGATGCCTGTCTCGGCGTGGTATTGGCATCAGACGGATATCCCGGTCCGTATAAGAAAGGGGTGGAACTTGACTTCGATGATTGCGCGAAAGTATATCATATGGGCACCGCAGTCAAAGATGGCAAACTTCAAAGCGCCGGCGGACGCGTAGCGATGGTGACCGGAAAGGGCAAGACCCTTGAAGAAGCTGCCGCCAACGCTTATGCCGATGTAAAGAAATCGGCAAAAGAAGGCCTTTTCTACCGCACTGACATTGGTAAACAAGTTTTATAATTTAGAATGTTGAATTTAGAATTTAGAATTAATTGACTCTGATCAATACTCAGTCAAAAAAAATCTGAATTCTCAATTATTCTCAATTCTCAATTCTCAATTCTCAATTAGAAAAAATTCTAAATTCTAAATTCTAAATTCTAAATTCTAAATTCAAAATTAATAAATATATGACCGACAGATATGGAAGAGACGTGATGCGCCGCGTCTGGACTGAAAAAAATAAATTCGACGCCTACCTGAAGGTAGAGATCCTCGCTGCCGAAGCCTGGAGCAAACTCGGCGTCATTCCCGAAGAGGACGTAAAGAAACTTTGGGACAAGGCAACTTTTGACATTGACAGAATAAAGGAAATCGAAGTGCAGACCCGCCACGATGTAGTGGCGTTCACACGCGCCGTCAGCGAAAGCCTCGGCGAGGAACGCAAGTGGGTGCACTACGGACTTACTTCAACCGACGTTGTAGACACTGCCAATGGCTACCTGTTCAAGCAAGCGGATGAGATCATAGCAGAAGATCTTGAAAATTTCTGCGAAATGCTCAAGAAGCAGGCGATCCGTTTTAAAAACCAACCTTGCATCGGACGCACCCACGGCATTCATGCCGACATCACAAGCTTCGGCTTGAAGTGGGTGCTCTGGCTTGCCGAGATGAAGCGCAACATAGAACGCTTCAAACTTGCTTCAGCAGGGGTGGAAGTAGGCAAACTTAGCGGCGCGGTGGGTAATTTCGCCAATATTCCGCCTTTTATTCAAGACTATGTGTGCGAGCATCTCGGCATAAACTCAGCCGATGTGTCGACTCAGGTGATACAACGCGACCGTCATGCCTACTATATGGCGACTCTGGCTGTCATAGCATCAAGTCTTGAGCAGATGGCAATGGAAGTGCGCAACCTTCAGCGCACGGAGGTGCATGAAGTGGAAGAAGCATTCGGCAAGGGACAGAAGGGTTCAAGCGCAATGCCCCACAAGCGAAATCCTATCGGAAGCGAGAATATATGCGGATGTGCGCGCGTGATGCGCGGCTACATGGCGACAGCATATGAAAACGTAGCCCTCTGGCATGAACGTGACATATCTCACTCCGCCACGGAACGTATCATCATGCCCGACGCTACAATTCTGCTCGACTACATGCTCAACCGAATGATGGGTATACTTGAAAATCTCACCATTTTTGAGGATAAGATGATGGCAGACATTTATATGACCAACGGCGTCATCTTCGCGCAGCGGGTGATGAATGCGCTCATCGGTAAAGGCTGGGTACGCGAACAGGCCTACGACACGGTGCAGCCGGTAGCCATGAAAGCCATGGCCACCGGAAGCAACTACAAGGACTTGCTTCTTCAGACTCCGGCGGTAATGGAAATGCTGACACCCGAAGAACTCGAAGCCTGCTTCACTCTCGATTACTATCTCAAGAACGTCGATTATATCTACAAACGCAATAACAT
>CAMWJD010000151.1 GCA_947174515.1 uncultured Porphyromonadaceae bacterium | reverse complement strand
CTTACTGCATAAGTCACCGTATATCCCATTGCCGGGAGCGTGCTGTCAAGATTGTCTTGGATCGCACCAAGTGCGGCCACGGCATTGCGGCCACCGGCCACGCATCCGAGAGTCACCGCTATTGGGAATCTAAAGATATAATGTCCGATAAAGATGGATAATATCAGAGGAAGCGCCGTACATGCAATTCCAACGAAAAAGAGACCTATACCGGTTTGCTGAAGTCCGGAGATGAAAGTCGGACCTGCCGCCAGACCTACGATGGCGATAAATAGATTCAGTCCGACATTATCGAGCACCCACACCACCGATGATGGAATTCGTCCGAATGTAGGACGACGGTTGCGCAGCCATCCGAAGAATAGTCCGGCGAGAAGAGCGCCACCACTGGTGGTAAGTGAAATAGGAACTCCCTTGAAATGATAGCAAAGCGCACCAATGAAACAACCAATGGCGACACCGAAGCTCAGGAAAGCAACATCAGTGGTTTCTGTCTTCCGATCAGGATATCCGATCTCTCCTATGGCCTCTTCAACATCTTTCTGCAATCCGACAAGAGTCAGGACATCACCGGCCTCAAGCACGGTCCTGCTATGAAGAGGGATCTTGACATCATCGCGCACAAGACTTTTCACCAATACTCCGCTCATAAAGTCTGATTTCCGGAGCTCTCCGAAAGTCATTCCGGCGGCTCCGTGCTTTGACACTGTGACCGGAAGGTTTTCAGCCTCAAAATTGAGCAAATCATGGTCAACGACCTCCTGACCAATAATGCCGGCTTCATTGACTACTGTTTCGCGCCGTCCTCCGATCACAATGATATCTCCACGCCTTACCTTTACGTACGGCTCAACGTCGACAACTTCCCCGCCAACTCTCAGTCGCTCCACGAATAGACGATGACCAAGTCCCTTAAGAGCCTCCTCAATTTCAGAAACAGTACGAGGCCGCTTGAAGAAAGTTGATTCCGCTCTATAGGCTCGAAAGGAAACGGGGCGGTTTGCGACAATCAAACCCGGCTGTGCGGAGAACTCTCCTTCTTCCATTTCTGCTTCTATTTCAGCAATCTGCCTCTTTGCTTTTTCAATTCCTCCGCAAAGTTTTGGACCGAGATTCGCAACTATCCAAGCGGCGCCGATAGTTCCGAATATATAAGTGACAGCATATGCAGATGGGATCATACCTATAAGAGACTTCTTAGCTTCAGGATCCATCTTCATTGATGATATAATGTCAGATCCGACACCGATAGAGGCTGAAATAGTCTGCGATCCGGCAAAAAGACCGATGGCGGTTCCGGTGCTGTATCCCATAAGCCTTGCAGCCCCAATGCACACAGCGATGCAAATCGCACATTCCACAACTGCAAAAAGCATCTGTTTCACGCCGTCTCCTTTTAGACCACGAAAAAATTGAGGACCGACACGATAACCTATGGCAAAAAGAAATAGCAGGAAGCTCACTGTCTTCAATGGCTCAGCAATAGGGATGTCAAGCTGGCCGATAAGGACACCGACAAGCAAAGTAGCAGTAACCGGCCCCAAAGAAAAACTCTTTATCTTGAGGTTTCCAAGCCAGAAGCCGATACCAAGAGTGAGGAAAAGAGGTATGGTGGGATTCTCCCGAAGGAGATCAATCAGATATTCAATCATAGCAGAACCAAGATATAAGGATAAAACAAATATTTAATCTTTTATATTTTATATTTTATCTTTTATATTTTATCTTTTATATTTTATATTTAATCTTTAATCTTTAATCTTTGATCGTTGCTCCAGGTGCAAAGCTTCGCGGAAGCGCTTTACGGTAGCGACATCTCCCGAATATTTGCCGTGATCTTCGCTTAACTTGCATGTATCGCAGAAAAACGGCCACGATTCCGTGATCTTCACTGCAAGAAGCTTTATGACAATATTCATCGGCCTTACGCCGGGAAAGTCATTGGTGAAATGGGTGCCGATACCGAAAGATGGTATACACTTGTCAGATGCATATTTCTGGATTTCAATAGCTTCGTCTACATTCAATCCATTGCTGAAGATCACTTGCTTTGAAAGCGGATCAATGTTGAGGCTTCGGTATTTTTCTATAATAAGGTTGAGCTGCTCATAATTGTCGCCGCTGTCTACACGCAGTCCTTTAAACATATTTGCATAATCTTCAGAGAAGTTCAAGCTGAAGATACGCCAGCCATATGTGTCATAAAGAAATGTTCCCAATGCTCCGCGATAGGTGTTTGACCAAACTTTCATCGCCATATTGTTTGCCATCTGAGGCCCATACATCCCAGCAATGGCGCTTATCATCTCATGCGCCATAGTTCCTATGGGCATCACATCGTATTTCATAGCCAAATAGACGTTGCTGGTGCCTACAAAATGACCTGTAAACTTATTTTCGCGGTCACATGCAGACATCGCCCTTACCACAGTATCCTGCGCCTGGAAAGAAGCCCTGCGACGGGTTCCCATATCACTGAATGAACATCCCGCTTCAAGAAGCCTCTCCCCTTTTTTATATGCAAGTGAATAATATCCGTCATAATCAAATGAATCAGATTGACCCGTCATGATATAATACAATTCCGAGATGATGGCAAGCACCTTGACCTCAAGGAGAATAGTGTTGCTCCAACTCCCCTCAAACTCAATGCTAAGATGACCTTCCTCGTCCTGATCTACGGTCACCCAGCTGCTGTCGTAGCGGAAACCCTTGAGGAAAGTATAAAACCAATCGGGTATATAGTAGCATCGGCGGCGCATAAACGCCACCTCTTCATCAGTGATCACAAGATTCTCAAGAAGTTTTATCTGTTTTCGCAGTTCATCCCCGAAACCCGGCGGATACACTGTATTATTACGGTCAATAAAGCGATAGCGGACCTGAGTGCGCGGATAGTTGTCTATGACAGCGCAACACATTGTGAACTTATATAGATCATCATCTGTGAAATGATTTATTATCTGGCGCATATATTATAATTGAGAATTGAGAATTTAGAATTGAGAATTAATTAATAATTTAGAATTTTGAATTTTGAATTGAGAATTTATTATAATTGAGAAGCTTATATAATTGAGAATTGAGACTTGCTTTAGCTTGGGCAGAGCCAATTTAGAATTTTCTGACATGAGCAAGATAATTCATCATTGATCATTGGTTATCTGGTTCCTTACTCTTGAATCTTAGCAGCGACGCTGCATTAACAATTCCTAACAATTAAACTCACAAGATGCAAAAATGTTTAGGTCGCAGCCCATAAAAACGAGACCTTATATTTTCGGCGCCTGAAGATCTTTTTTTACAGTTCCTTCATTCACAAAATAGATTCCGACAAAAATCAAGAGCGTGGCCGCCACTTTGCTCCAGCCAAAATCACCTACCGACATAATGAAGGCTACTATCGCTGCAAACACCGGCTGCAGATAACTGTAGGCGCTTACCACAGTCGGCTTCAGGCAACGCTGGGCAAGCGGGATCATAAGATAGCCGAAGAAAGTGGGTATCGTGATGATAAATGCCAGGGACGCCCATATCTCCCATGGCAAAGCAATGAAATCTACCTTCAACATATCAGGCAGACAGAATGGAACGTATGTAAGCACAGAGATGAAAAACATCCATTTCATAAGCACGTAGGGGGAATACTTCCTGATGATTCCCTCAAAACCTACATAATATATCGCGGCACACAACTGCGCACCCAGGCACAGCAGATTCCCGAGCAACGGATTTAC
Organism: uncultured Porphyromonadaceae bacterium; assembly: GCA_947174515.1. Taxonomy (GTDB): domain Bacteria; phylum Bacteroidota; class Bacteroidia; order Bacteroidales; family Muribaculaceae; genus Lepagella. The sequence goes on along the minus strand of CAMWJD010000151.1, from coordinate 1,874 downwards.
TGCAATATCGCTTTCTGATGATCCTGAAACCAGGATCCACACACCGGCAAGCCCCATCAGCACACCCCCGACCTTAAGCCATGTCATCTTGAAATGAAGGAAAACGGCTGCAAGAAGCATTGTCAGAACCGGTGTCAAGGAGCACATTACAGCAGAATCTACAGGATCTGTAAGTCCGACACCAATAATATAAAGGCCTTGATTGGCACTTATAATGAGAGTCGCGCACAATATAAGTTTCCAGATGTCATGACCGTCGATCGGCTGTCGTGTCTGAAAAGACTTAGGCAGAATCCAAGTGAATATGAGAAACATGAAGGCACCCCCGGCGATACGAATACCCGACAACGCAAGTGACGAGATGGCTCCTGACAGAAGCACCATCTTCGACACCGGCGCAATCACGCCCCACCCTATATTGGCGAGAAGCAATGCCATATGAGCCGTCCTGACTTCGGTCTTACTGCTTTTGCTATAATTCTCTCCTGCCATTGATCTCTCTCCCTGCTTAACGCTTCATTGATTTCTTGATGGAGCCATCACTCATCCGGATTATATTGATGCCGGATTGACGGCTTTGAAGACGATGACCTAAGAGATCATAATACTCCGCTTCTTGCAGAGTATCTTCCAAATTGATTTCAATGTTATTAAATCCCCTTTCCCCATAATAACCTTTCACTATTGCATCCACAAGGTCTTTCTGATTGAATTCAGGCACACTTCGCGACTCCCCGTCGGAAAGGCCCATCCAATAGAACGTTCCGAAACCATTGTTTTTAGCCTGCTCTACAAAATATCTGGCAAACGCCACCATATCGGCACGATGCTCCTTATAGTCATCACCACTGCTCGTGCCCCATTCTCCGAAAATCACCGGGGCTCCCTTTGACGCAAGGTGAGTCTTCACTGCATTCATGATGCTGCGGACACTGCTTTTGGCACTGCTGAGACCATTCGCTATGGTAGGATAACTGTGAACCTCAAAAATAAGATGACCGTCAGCCTTATCCTCCGGGAGGCTCATTTTTTTAAGAGGATCCTGCAGATGCTGGTTCCATGATCCTTCGCCGCAGCATGCGCCATAGGTAGTCACAATAAGGTTGCGCTCTGAGTTGTTGCCGCCGGTAGCCCGCACTGCGTCCACGAAACTCCGGGCGTAGCTGTTGATGGCATTGTAGGCAGATTCCGCCACTGCCGCATTATACTTGCCTGGAGTTCCAAACGACGCGAAGCACCATGAATCATAAGGGTCAAGCATCTCATTATATCCTTCGAAAAGAAGAAGACCTCCATAATCCTTGAATTCCTCAGCAATCTGAGTCCATACTTCTTCAAAGCGCTCCCTCTGCTGTGCATATTCCTCTTCACCGGCAACCAGCCAGCGGGTGCTTGCAACTCCCGTATCGTGATGAATGTTAAGGATGCAGTACATATCCTGACTTATAACGTAGTCTACCACTTCATGCACCCTGCGCATCCAGTCGGACTGAATCTTTGTTCCGATAGGATCCTTGACCGGATCCCACGTAAGACCTCCGTCAAATTTAGCCTCCATATGAGGATACCATGTCACAGGCACACGTATCGCATTGAAACCGGCTTCCTTAAACATCTTGAAAAGTTCCGGATTGGTAACCGGTTGTCCCCATGCGGTCTCATAGTCGGAAGGTAGCCGCTGGCTCCATTTTTCAATCCACATATTCGCGACATCGCCGGAATTACTGTCAAGCGTATTGCCGAGATTCCATCCAATACGCATGTTAGCCACAGCGTCGGATGCTTTCTCGATATTCTGAGCATATATCAACCCTCCTGCCATAACAGCCAGAGAAAAAATCAAGGCTTTCTTAATCATAAGCATCTCATTGAAA
>CAMWJD010000150.1 GCA_947174515.1 uncultured Porphyromonadaceae bacterium | reverse complement strand
TTATTGAGTGTCCAATTGTTATATACTATAACTCCCAAACTCGGGAAATTACAAAATTTTCACCAACCGGCCAAATTCCAAATGAAACCCCGGCAGATAAAAAATCCATATTTAGAAGTGGGGATGTAAGATAATTTTTGTATTTTTGCATTCTAATTCCCCATCTCATAAAATTCCGAGAATGAAACTATGATCTATTATTTCTCAGGCACACACAATTCACGCTACGCTGCCATGCGCCTTGGCTCTCTCACCGGCGAAGATGTAAAATTTATTCCTGATTCGGATCCCTACACACAGACAATTGACCCTAATAAGGATAAATCGATAGGTTTAGTATTCCCCGTTTATGCCTGGGGAGTACCACCCGTCGTGATTGATTTCATCAAGCATCTACCCGAATCATTTGCAGCCGGCATCGACTCATCATCCACATATGTCTGGTGCGTATCCACATGCGGGGATGAAACCGGTATGGCTATAGAAATGCTGAGAAAGACTTTATTCAAGAAAGGCATACGACTTTCAGCTGCGTGGAGCCTGATTATGCCAAACGTATATGTCCTCTTGCCGGGATTTGGCACAGATCCTAAAGATATAGAGGAAAAGAAACTGCAAGAAGCTGTAGGAAAGATAGAATCAATCGCTGAGAAAATTAAATCAAAGGCAGAAGAAAACGATGTGCACCGAGGTCCGTTTCCGAGACTCAAAACATCACTTGTGTATCCGCTTTTCAAAAAATGGGGAGTCAATACAAAGCAATGGCATTATGCTGATTCCTGCATAGGATGCGGCAAATGTGCCAAGGCTTGTCCGGTGGGGAATATCTCTATGATAAATGGACATCCACAGTGGGGAAGCGACTGCACAAGCTGCTGCGCGTGCTACCATGTCTGCCCCAACCATAGCGCCCAATATGGGAATATCACAAAAAACATGGGCCAATATAAAAGCCCGATTCAGGAAATTTAAGAGCCCATCTCATAAATAACGAAATATATGATTAAGAATTTTATTCTTTCCTTATGCCTCTCGCTGATCACCGCAAATACTATGATGGCTGAAATAGCATCAAAAGGGAATGTTGAGCCACAGACAGCAGACAGCCGGCAAGTTAACATTGACAAACGTTTGGCAAAAAAGATATTAAGGGAGTCTGATCCGGAATTCTTTAAAACAGAGGAAGCGATCAGGATTGGCGATCAAGTTCTTCTGTGGCAGCGCGCTACAGGAGGATGGCCAAAGAATATAGATATGGTGTCGCAGATGTCAGAACAGACAAAAGCCACAGTCATTGCTGAAAAGGGACGGCAAGATGATTCCACCACCGACAATGACGCCACGACATTGCAATTGACATATCTGGCCAGATTGTATAAAGCCACCGGCGAACCGAGATTTAAAGAAGCGTTTCAGCACGGAGTCGACTATCTGCTTTCCGGGCAGTATGAGAATGGGGGTTGGCCGCAGTTTTGGCCCGTAATGCGCGACTATCAGATTCACATTACCTACAATGATGATGCCATGGTCAACACCATGAGTTTGCTACGCGATATTTCAGATAAAAAAGAGCCTTACGACAGTGACATGTGTGACGATGAATTAGCGTTGAGGATTAAGCATGCTTTCGAAAAAGGAGTTGAATGTATACTGGCGACACAAATCATGGTGAATGGCGAGCCTACGGTGTGGTGCCAGCAACACGACCGCGAGACTCTGGCCCCGGCCCCTGCCAGGGCGTATGAACTGCCGTCATACTGTTCGCAGGAAAGTGCGGCGATCGTGAATCTACTGATGGATATTCCAAATCCAAATCAACGTATAGTCAGGGCTGTGGATGGAGCCATGAAGTGGTTTGAGGAAAACAGGGTGAGATGTGTCACATACAAGCGGGAAAACAGCAATGGAAAATGGGAAGCTTCACTTGTTGAAAATCCCAATGATGACACTCCGGTCTGGGCAAGGTATTATGATCTGGAGAATTGCCTGCCTTTTGTATGCGACCGAGACGGAATTCCACGCCGTCATCTTCATGAAATTGGTGAAGAACGGAGAAATGGCTACGCATGGTATAACAACCGTCCGTCTTATCTTTTCCCTAAATATAAAGAATGGAAAAGCAACCTGAAATAATATAGTTGTTGATGTAGTTTTTCAAGGGTGATCTGCGTCTTATTGACATAACACAACAATATTATAATGAAAAGTAACCATTCCCTTGATTTTGAGCGTCTTGTGATGGAGCATAAAAGCACCATCTATTCGGTCTGCTACATGTTTACCGAGACGAAATCTGAAGCGGATGATCTTTTTCAAGAAGTGCTCATAAGCCTTTGGCAAGGTATGGATTCATTTAGAGGTGACGCAAGTCTGCGCTCATGGATCTATCGTGTCAGCATGAACAGTTGCATCTCCTATAAGAGAAAGAAAAAGATACAGACAGAGCCTCTTGAATTCTCTTCCGGCGTGATGACAGCGGATTCTCCCGAGAGCAGGCAAGCGAAGCTGCTTCATGAGCGCATCTCGCGTCTTGACCCCTTCGACAGGGCCATCGTGTTGCTATGGCTTGAAGATATGTCTTACGATGAAATAGCTGCGATAGTAGGCATATCTACAAAAGCGGTTGGCGTACGCCTCGTCAGAATCAAAGAAAAACTCAAATCACTATAATACAGCATCACAATGGACGAACTCAATATACTCAAAGAAGAAATGGCCGTGTTGAAGCGGAATCTTGACAAAGAACAAATCGTAAACGACAAACTTTTGCGCACTGTGATGCGACAACAGTCATCCTGGTTGAATACTTTTGTAAAAGTCGAACTTGTATTACTCCCTTTCACCTATTTAATTTTTGCCTCGGCATGTGCGTTTTTTAAGATCTCGCAATGGTATGCGCTCTCTTTTCTGATACTTGGGCTGATAGACTCCATAATGGATTTGCGCACTTTCAGAATATCTCCGAAGATATTCAGCACCTGCAGCATGATCGAATTGCAAAATTTGCTGATTAAGCAGAAAAGGGAACGTTTTATTCAAACGTGCATCGGCCTCCCATTGGCATTGATATGGCTGCTTCTGTTCGCAATGGCTATCTTCAATGATGGCTCAGGCTCCCTGTTTAGCTATCCGGGATTTATTGGCGGAATCATCGGTGGAATTATAGGTTTCGCAGTTGTGGTCATCGTCTACCGCAAAGCCCAAAAGACCAATGATTCGATAGTGGATGAAATCAAGGATCTTGAAGAATAACGGATCGGCATATATCTCTTATCGCGCGCACGAAGTCTGTTTTGGCAGCGGTATAGGCATCACGATCATGCTTGTAGAGCGGGAGGAGGCTTAGCTTGAGATGCTCGTATTCTTTTGCCGCGTCGGGATGTGAGATAAGATAGTCGCGAAAAAAAATTTCATCACGGTCACCGGCCATATGGATATGAATGTGGAATACTTTTTCCGCATAACCTTCAGGCGTATATCCTTTGTTGAAACTCATGCGACTGTCGGATACGGACATGCATATGTAGCCGGATGATTCCATCAGTCTACGTATTGCCATCATATCCCTGTCGGACGGGATTTCCACAAGGATATCGATTATGGGTTTTGCCTGAATGTTTGGTATTGCGGTGCTCCCTATGTGAGTGATGGTTGCGTTAACTTCTTGAAGCAGATCAGACAGAATAGCGATTTCTTCTTTTGCCCAATCTGTCCAGCGAGGGTCGTGAGGGACAAGAACTATAGGAAAAAGTTCCCATAGTTCTTCAAGTGTCATATCCTTCAGTGCCTTCGGCATCAGGATTTAAGTTCCATGAGTTCGCCGGTGAAGGTGTCCATTACGAAACCTTGCACATTTACGCCTGTTGGCGGCATCAGCGGGTGGTTGGCAATAAGATCCACTGTCTCTTTTACAGCTTCATCTGTGTCATCAAATCCATGAAGCCATTCCTTTAGGTTGATGCCGCAATGCTTCATGAGGGTGATGTGCTCTTCGCTTACGCCACGCTCTTTCATCAGGTGCAACATCTCCTCGGCATCCATACCCTGTACGCCGCAACCTGTATGTCCCACCACCATTATCTCATTGACCCCCAATTCGTAGATTGCCACAAGGATAGACCGCATTGTGGAATCGAAGGGATTGGTGATAGTCGCACCTGCGTTTTTGATTATTTTGACGTCGCCGTTTCGGAGTCCGAGGGCAGCCGGAAGAAGCTCGACAAGGCGGGTATCCATACAAGTCACAATGGCTATCTTCTTATCGGGATATTTGCTGGTGGCAAAACGCTCATAACCTTTTTCTGCTACAAACTTACGATTGAATTCTTTTAGTTCCTGTATCATTGGTGTAGGGGTTAATGGTTTAAGGGTTTAGGTGTCGGTAAGGGCATTGGGCTCCAAGGGCTTTAATTGACTACGTTGACAGGAGATCCCTCTATAAAATTGGCTACGTTTGCCACGGCTATATCCATCAGGCGCTGACGAGCCTCAACTGTGGCCCATCCCAGATGAGGGGTGGTGTAGCAATTTCGGGCATACAGAAGGGGATTGTCGAAAGTCGGAGGCTCACATGATAGCACATCCACTCCAGCTCCACCAAGAGCACCGCTGCTGAGGGCATCAGCAAGAGCCTGCTCATCGACGAGAGGACCTCGCCCTGTATTGATCAAAATAGCAGTCGGCTTCATCTTTGCCAATGTCGAGACATTAATGATGTGCTTCGTTGAGTCGGTAAGCGGACAATGGAGCGAGAGCACATCGCTTTCACTCAGAAGCTGGTCAAGGCTTTCAGCTTTTTCAACTCCGGCGGGCAGCGCTTCGGCCGATTTTGACGACAGCGTCATGACTCTCATGCCGAAAGCGAGCGCAATATTTGCCACGCTGCTTCCAATATTGCCGAAGCCGACGATGCCAAAAGTCTTTCCTGCAAGTTCCGTAAGGGGAGAATCCCAATAGCAGAAGTCCGCATTGCGGCTCCAACGCCCCGCACGGTTGTCGGCCGAATAGTGCTCCACGTTATTGGTAATGGCAAGCAAAAGAGAAAACACCATTTGTGCTACCGATGATGTGCTGTAAGAAGGAATATTGGTGACTGTTATCCCTTTTTCACGAGCTGCTATCGTATCGACTACATTATATCCGGTGGCTAAAACTCCCACATATTTAAGGGACGGAAGCTGCCTCATCACCTCCCGGTCTATAATGACCTTATTTGTAAGCAGAATGTCGGCATCAGCGGAGCGTTCTATGACATCTTTGGGCGCAGTCCGGTCATATACCGTCAGATCACCAAGCTTTCCAAGCATGTCCCAGGAAAGGTCGCCAGGATTCATCCCATATCCATCTAAAACTATTATTTTCATATTCATTCTAAAATTTTGTCACATTGCAAGTAATGTTATAGAAGATCATTTCCTCTTCGAGTCGCCCTGTATTTTTGTTCCGGACTTCTGGATGAAGTTTTATGGAATGATTCTAAAAGACCCTCTGAAATCATTCGAGGAATGATCTTACCTTTAAGATGAGAGATACTATATCCCAATTTATTGGAAAGTTCTTGCGTGTCAATCCAATTCTGACTTAATGCGATTATAATTTTACTTGACTGAGGATATGGCACTTTAA
>CAMWJD010000149.1 GCA_947174515.1 uncultured Porphyromonadaceae bacterium | reverse complement strand
TGTTGCCCATGCGGACTTCCACCGCACCATCTGCCTGTTTGGCGAGTTTGCCGGTTTCTATCGTAATAGTGCGGCCGTCGCCCAGCTCAATGGTCTTCTTGATTGGCTGTGGTTTCATTCTTTTTTAAGTTCTTTCTTGTTTTTCGTTTTCTTTGTCGCTTGTTGGCAAGATAGGGCATTGATGCGCATGCTCAATGCCCTATCTGCGTTCAGTCTGCAAAGATAATATAAATTATTGAATTTTCCTAATTTGAGTGGTGCTCTTTAGCTTTTTTCTCAAATTTTTATCTCAAAGTCAATTTTTAGGGCTTTTATTTTTGATGTTTGAGGTTTATTCGCTAACTTTACATTCCGATTGCCCGGAATGGATTCTTGTTCATTCCGTGCTTAGAGCCCATCTCAAAAAGTTTCTATTGTAATGACCGCCTCCGATAAAGACCGTCCTCATATAATAAATCTTTCCCGCCATCTCGACTGCCGCGGAAATCTGTCGGTTGTCGAGCAGAGCAAAGACATTCCTTTTGATATCGCACGCGTGTACTGGATATATGATGTTCCGGGTGGGGAATCGCGCGAAGGACATGCTTATCATACGACTCAGGAATTCATAATCGCTTTGTCGGGAAGTTTTAATGTCTTGGTCGACGACCTTGATTCCAGGCGTGTCTTTTCTCTCAACCGTTCTTATTATGGACTGTATATCCCTGCCGGTTGCTGGCGCGAACTATCCGATTTCTCAACAAATTCAGTGGCTCTCGTGTTGGCTTCCACTCCATATGACAAAGATGATTACATCTTTGATTATCAATCATTATCCTCTATCAAAAGATGAATCGTTCGAATGTATATGATTGCTCGATCATAGAGCTTAATTCCTTCTCAAGCGACAGAAGAGGAAATATGTCGGTGGTGGAAAACGGCAAGTCGCTCCCTTTTGATGTCAAAAGAGTATATTATCTCTACGATGTGCCCGGTGGAGTGGAAAGAGGTGGCCATGCGCATCGCTCCCTTTTTCAGTTGATAATCGCTGTCAGCGGAAGTTTCTCCGTCACTCTCGATGACGGACATTTGAAACGCACATTTATGCTCAATCGTCCCTATAAAGGACTTTTGGTGGTGCCGGGGTTGTGGCGCACGATTGAGGATTTCTCATCTGGTGCCGTGTGTATGGTGTTGGCTTCATCGCAATATGACGAAGATGATTACATCAGAGACTATTCCGAATTCATGATGTATAAAAATGGCTGATTTTCAATTATTGCGCTACGATGCTTCGATGAAGGAAGACTGGGATGATTTCATCGGCGTTTCTAAAAATGGCACTTTCCTTTTCAGGAGAGACTATATGGACTATCATTCAGATCGGTTTCATGATCATTCTCTTGTTTTTTTATCAAAATCAGCTATCGTGGCGGTCCTTCCTGCATCAAGTTCCGGAAACGTGTTTTCATCTCATGCCGGATTGACATACGGGGGGCTTGTGATGGCGCGGAGCATTACAGCCGTCGATGTTATTGATATATTCAGGTTGATCATCTCGTATCTCAGCGAAAATCGATTCTCTTCATTCATATACAAAGCTGTGCCCCATATATATCATCAGATACCCGCAGAAGAAGATCTGTATGCCCTTTTCAGATACAATGCTTCTTTGACGGCAAGGGGCATATCGTCGGCTATCCTTCAGCGCGACAGGCTTAAATTCAGAAATATCCGGAGATACGGAATCAAAAAAGCCCGTAAAAACGGAGTCTATGTATCGAAGACCTCCGATTTCTCTGATTTTTGGGATATTTTAGAGGCTAATTTATATGATCGTCATGGATTGTCACCTGTGCATTCTCTTCAGGAGATATCTCTTCTTGCATCAAGATTTCCCGATGAAATAGCTCTGTATGTGGCAAAAATTGAAGAGGAGACTCTTGCAGGAGTTGTGATCTACAAAACAAAGACGGTGGCTCATTCTCAATATATATCGGCTTCCCCAAAAGGGCGCTATCTCGGTGCTCTTGATTTTCTTTTTGATCATTTGATACATGACGTATATTCCGATTCTCTTTTTTTCGATTTCGGGATTTCCACAGAAGGTGACGGACATTTTCTAAATGAGTCTCTCTTGTATCAGAAAGAGGGTTTTGGCGGACGCGCTGTCTGTTATGACAGGTATGAGATCAAAGTCCCTTTGCATATTGAGCCGGGGGCTCTGTAATTATGATTAAATTTTTAATTGAAGATGCTTTTCAACTCGTTTGAATTCCTGATATTTCTTCCCATTGTTTTTCTTCTGTATTGGAATGTATGCAAATCCGGAAGAAGCAAGAATATATTGCTGATAGTTGCGAGCTATGTATTCTACGGGTGGTGGAATATCAGGTTGCTATGGCTGATTTTCCTTGTGTCGCTTGTCGCATACATCGGGGGTGTGATAATCGGATCAGACAGGTCTTCGGCAACGGCGAAGCGTGCAACGCTTGTTGTCGTAATCCTTTTGAATATCGCCACTCTGGTGGTTTTTAAATATTATGGCTTTTTTGCCTCGAGTTTTGTCCGGGTGCTTAATGTGTTCGGTTTTTCTCCCGACATTCCTACTCTTAATCTTATTCTTCCGGTCGGCATTTCGTTCTATTCTTTCCAGGCTATCAGCTATGTGATCGACGTATATCGCAGGCAGATTGCCCCCACATCAGATTTGGTGGCCTTTATGGTGTACATAAGCTTTTTCCCCCAGCTTGTGGCCGGACCTATTGAAAGGGCATCGAATATCCTTCCGCAGTTTCTCAGCAATCGGCGTCGTTTTTCCTATCGGAGGGGCGTCAGCGGGATGCAATTGATTCTTTGGGGACTTTTTAAAAAGATGGTGATAGCCGACAATGCCGCTGAAGCTGTAAATATAATTTTTTCTCAGTGGGAGACCGTGGGAACTTTAAATTTATGGATCGGTGCGTTTCTTTTTTCATTCCAGATCTATGGCGATTTCTCCGGATATTCAGATATTGCCATCGGATCTTCCCGTTTGTTTGGGATTGATCTGATGAAAAACTTCAGCCTGCCATATTTTTCACGCGACATTGCGGAGTTTTGGAAAAAATGGCACATATCTCTCACTTCCTGGTTTCGCGATTATCTATATATCCCGTTAGGAGGAAACAGAAAAGGAAAATTTAAGGCAATTCGCAACACATTCATTGTATTTCTCGTAAGCGGCCTTTGGCATGGAGCAAATTTCACATATGTGCTTTGGGGAGCCTATCATGCAATATTGCATCTTCCGGTTAAGTTCTTCCGGAAGAAAGGAAAAGAAAAAGCGGGGCCTCCGTCATTCTTCAGCGATTCATTCAGCATGGGAATCACATTTTTCCTCATCATGGTCGGATGGGTCATATTCCGTGCTGACACCACTACTCATGCTCTCTCTTATATCCGCTTGATGTTCAGTGGCTTCATTCCTGCCGACAAGATCATTGGAAAAGCTTCGTTGCTTTGGTGCATCACGCTGATGGTGATTGAATGGAGAACCCGTTTTAATGAAAATCCGCTTGCCTTCTCCGGTAAAGGCTTATGGAGATTGCCTGTCGTCAGATGGGGAAGCTATGTCGCTATCTTTTTAATCTGTCTGTTTTTCGCCGGATCCCCTCAGGAGTTTATTTACTTTAGATTCTGATCAGCATGAAAAAGTTTTTGCGACAAATAATTATTTTTTCATCCATCATCATCCTGATTCTTGCGATAGGTGAAATTGTGGCTCGTCTTTTACCTACATCCTATGGATATAAGCATCATTGGATGATGAAAAATGGCGACAAGGTCAGCACTCTTGTGTTAGGTTCTTCTCACACCTATTACGGCGTGCGTCCGGATGCTTTTGCCGACAGCACTTTCAATCTCGCAAATATCTCTCAGACGCCTGAATATGATTTGGCGCTTATGGAGCGTTACCTTCCTCTCATGCCGAATCTGCGCAGGGTGATAATACCGGTTTCATATTTCACATATAGGGATCCGGTCATTGAAAAAGGAGATGAGTGGACTCTGGCTGTGAGATATAAGATCCATATGGATCTCCCGCTACATTCCGACTTTTCCATATATAACTTTGAGATCACTGATTTTGATGCATATAAGGGGAAACTGAAGAATTTAATATTAAAGGCCCCTTCCAATCAGTGTGATTCTCTTGGATTCGGCTTGGGTTATACTCTTTCATCACGAAGCGAAAAGTGGAAAGAAATGGGGGCGGAGCGGGCTTTAAAGCACACCTTGGAAACTCCGGGGCGTTTTAAGGATGTAAGATCGATTCAGGACAGCCTGCTGAGTCTGGCAAGAAAACATGATATTGAGGTCGTTTTTATCACGACTCCTGCTCACTCCGGATATACTGAGGCTCTTGATGCTGATCAGCTTGCTGAGATGTATGAAGGAATTGGGGAATTGGTGAAAGGTGATGGTGTGGTTTATTTTGATTTTTTGAACGACAGCCGTTTCTCTGAGTCGGATTTTTACGATCCCGATCATCTTAACGATGAGGGTGCGGAGAAATTCACTCAAATTCTTTATTCTTCTTTGTTCGGGGATGCGCCTGATCGTAGGCCTTCTTTAAGTCGGAAAAAGTGAGGTGGGTGTAGATTTGTGTTGATTGCAGTGAAGCATGCCCCAATAGCTCTTTCACTGAATTGATTTCGGCTCCATTGTTTAGCAATGATGTGGCGAATGTGTGTCGAAGAGAGTGCGGGCTTTTGTGGGTGGCGCCGGTGGATAAAAGAAAGTTGTGCACTATGTGGTAGATAGCCATTCCCGTAAGTTTGCCCCTTTTTGAGCAAATAAGGGGGGCGGGAGAGGGGAAAGAATATAAGCCGTCGCGCACTTTCTGCCATTCCTTTATCTCGTCGAGCAGCTGGTCGGCAACAGGAATGATACGCGTTTTGTCACGTTTCCCATGCACACGTATCTCCTTGGAATGAAAATCTATATCTGCATCCGTGATCTTTGATAGTTCATCGCGTCTGATGCCGCAAGAGTAGAGTATGTTGATTATGAGTTTGTTTCTGATGTTGAGTGCCGGGTCCCCGCCAAGAAGCGGTTTGTCAAGCAAATCTTCCATTTCTTGTTCTCTGACAAATTCAGGAAGTTTCCTTCCGATTTTGGCAAGTTGCACTTCAGAAGCAGGGTTTGATGTGATCAGTCCTTGTTTCTGAATCCATCTGAAGAAGGCCCGGGTAGCCTGTGTCTTTCGGCGCAGACTGCGTGCTGAGATCCCATTGCGCGACATGTGCGCTATCCATCCTCGGATGTCGGAAGTGGTGATTGCAGCGGCGTCGGGCATGTCGGCATCTTTGCCAAGAAACCTGGCAAATTCATGCAGATCGCGACCATAAGCCACCACGGTCAGTTTACTCCGATTGAGCTCCAGCTCCAGGTATCTCAGAAAATCCGTTATCAACTTTTGAATTGAGAATTAGAGGATAAGATATAAGATATTTGTTTTCAGGGAAATCTGAGATGTCTGAGTGCTCAGGGTTCTCTGACTATGATCGTTGATAGTTAAAAAAGAGCCATCTTCATGAAGACAGCTCTTTTGTGTATTATATCGTAATTAGGCGATTACTCCTCGTTCTGGCGCAGCTGCTGCACGTAGATAGCCTTGATCATTTTCTTGCGATTAGTCACTGACGGCTTTTCAAATGCCTGACGGTTGCGGAGTTCTTTTACGATTCCTGTGCGCTCGAATTTGCGCTTGAATTTCTTGAG
>CAMWJD010000148.1 GCA_947174515.1 uncultured Porphyromonadaceae bacterium | reverse complement strand
GCAAGGATGAAAAGATATTGCTTTGCATTGCCATCGGTTATGGGGAGGCAGACGGCTACAGAAGCCACAAGATCAAACGACCGGACCAAGTAAGCAATATAACCGCTGGTTCCCCCGAATGGTTCAGGAATGGCGTGGAGGCTGCCTTGCTTGCTCCGACAGCAATCAACCAGCAGAAATTTTATTTTGAATACATACCTGAAGATAAAGTAAAGCCCATCAAGGGATCGTCACTTGCCGGTTACACCAAAATCGATCTCGGCATCGCCATGTATAACTTCGAAGTAGGTGCAGGGCGTCAAAACTTCCACTGGGTTGACTCTCCGATATAAGAGCCCATCTCAAATTTATGAGATTTGCTCTAAGTCAACTTTCTTGAACGATAGTTGAAAGTTGTAGGCTTATCGGCCGTAAGTAATTCCATCATTGACTGATGGGCTTTTATATGATGAAGATAATGAACTATATATTTGATTTTGATGGCACGCTGATGGATACCTCAGGTGTGATACTGTCCACAATCAAAGCTACGATTAAAGATATGGGGCTTCCTGAGAAAACGGATGAGGAATGTCGCTCCATAATAGGTATCCGAACAGATGAAGCCGGCAGATATCTTTACCCGGATCTGGATATCTCCAATAAAGAATTTGCCAAGACGTTCCGCGCAAACTACGATCGTCTTCAGAAAGATGCAAAGGAGAAGCCATTCCCGGGTGTAATTGAAACATTGAGAGAACTTCGTTCGGCAGGGTGCAGACTTGCCATTGCATCCAGCAGACGACTCGTGTCGCTTAACGACTATCTTGATAAATTGGGAATCAAGGAATGGTTTGACATTGTAGTTGGAGCCGACAGCGTGTCTAAAGGGAAACCGGACCCTGAGCCGGTCCTGACGGTGCTGAAAACTCTCGGCTGGAAGGCTGACGAAACTTTAGTAGTAGGAGATGCCGACGTAGACATAATGATGGGCAATGCTGCAGGTTGCAAGACCTGCGCCGTGACTTATGGCAATGGCTCCATGGCCTCTTTGAACGCAGCAAGACCATATTACAAAATTGACAATTTCAAGGAATTGCCAATATCAATTTGATAAATATTGTCTCCCTTATGGTATAGCCGCACGGTCCGCCCCCCTCTCTCTTCAATCCTCTCCAAATATAGTATAAATAAAAAGTGTCCTAAAATTTAGGACACTCTTGTTTATTTCTGTCCTAAATTTTAGGACACCTTTACATTCTTATCTATATTCCCATAGCCCCGTATCTGTAACACTTTTTAGAGAAGGTCACCTGATTCCAAATGTCTCATCATTTCATCTAATGACAAAATGTCGACCGTTGGAAAAGATACTTGACGCAGAATATCAAAGTGATGGTCTTCTGTAACTATAAATTTAGCATTCCCGCATACTGCACAATCTACAAATTTATTATCATCTGTATCAGCCTCTATTAAGTTAAAATGAAAGTATGGTGTTACCAAAGATGTAAACTCGTTATTTAGTATTAAGGAAATGACACGGCTTGCAAGAACATGATTTGTCTTTCTTTGAAGAATCTCCTCATATTCCTCTAAAATTTCATTTGAAACACAAAACGTATTTCTACCATCAAATAATGACACCCACAAATCGTGATATTTGCTTTTGACAGGTAATGACTGAATTAAGGAATTCGTGTCAAGAACAAGCCTCTCCATAACATCTAAGATTAATTTTGGTGCAGGTCTTCACGACGGATTTCATCCAGACGCTTCTGGTCAAGGATGCCCTCATCCCAAAGGCGCTCTGTTTCCTCATCAATTTTTTTCAGTAAATAATCTTTAAGAACCTTCTTTATTTCAATTGCGAAACTGTCAGAATGATCAAAGGCAAACATTCTGAGAAGATCTTGCTGTACGGGGGTTAACGCTCTTGCTTCCATATTGTATCAATAGATAAATTTCACACAAAAATAATATAAAAACCAGATTAATGCAAACTTAAATGACAAATATATTCTTTTTTTTTAAATTACCTCTGTTAAAGATAAAAATGGTAATGCCATCATGGATTTTCAACTAAAGTAGGAAAGAACCACATTTTTCAGTGAAGGTCAATTACTTTGTTTTTATTGCATAGATAAGCATTTATATCTTCCAATCCAAACAAATCTGCAAGAATCGGCAGGTATACCTGCCGATTATTACAAATTTGCGAGAATTGGCAGATATACCTGCCGATTCCGCAATTGTTCTTAACGTTGTCCCCTGCACATCGAAAAACAAAAGTATGTGAAAGCACAAAGAACTACACTTGTCAGATCTTGCGGACATACATGGCGCGGATGGCGTTGAGGACCGCGAGGATCATCACGCCGACATCGGCGAAGATGGCCAGCCACATGTTGACGATACCGAAGATGCCGAGAACGAGGCACACGCCTTTGATGCCCAAAGCCATTATGATGTTTTCCCAGACTATGCGGAGACATTTGCGGGAGATACGTATGGCCTTGCCTATCTTCATCGGGTCATCATCCATAAGCACCACGTCGGCTGCCTCGATCGCCGCGTCGGAGCCCATGGCACCCATCGCTATGCCGAGATCAGCACGCGAGAGAACCGGAGCGTCGTTGATTCCATCGCCTACAAACGCAACCTTTCCGTCACCATTAGAGGCATTGAGGATACCCTCGAGATTCGAGACTTTATCAGCCGGAAGTAACTGACTATGAACCTCGTCGATTCCAAGAAGCGCTGCGGTCTGCTCGGCCACTGCCTTCGCGTCACCGGTCAACATGACGGTATGCACCACACCTGAGCGGTGAAGGTCGGTTATGGCTTTGGCGGAAGTAGGTTTCACCACATCGCCGAGGACTATGTGTCCGGCATATATGCCGTCAATGGAAATATGCACGATAGTGCCAGCTGTATGGCAATGACACGGCTCAACACCAACGCCTTTCATCAATTTTTCATTACCGACGGCAACGGATTTGCCATCAATGACGGCTGTGATTCCCTGGCCGCTGATTTCTTTGAGATCCTTCATCCGGCTACGATCAATCTGATGTGCGTAAGCCTTCAGAAGCGACTTGGCGATAGGATGTGATGAGGATGACTCAGCGATGGCAGCGTATTCAAGCAGCTGAGCCTTCCACTCCTCAAGGTCTTTATCATCCTTGTCGTGCAAGGCGTTTACCTCAAACACTCCTTTGGTCAGTGTTCCGGTTTTATCGAACACAACGGTCTTCACCCTGGAGAGTGTCTCAAGGATATTCGCACCCTTTACAAGTATTCCCTCACGGCTTGCCCCTCCGATTCCGGCAAAGAAAGAGAGCGGAATGCTGACCACCAGCGCGCAGGGACAACTTATCACGAGAAACACCAATGCGCGGTATACCCATGTCTCGAAAGTGGCGAAGTCAAACGGGGCACCTTTGAACAGCATAAGGAAAAGCGGAGGTAGAAGGGCAAGAGCCAGAGCACCGTAGCATACCGCCGGAGTATAGATCCTGGCAAACTTAGCAATGAAGTTTTCGGATTTCGACTTTCTTGATGCAGAATCCTCCACCAGTTCAAGGATCTTCGAGACAGTCGACTCTCCGAAATCCTTTGTTGTCTTAATCTTAAGAAGTCCCGACAGGTTTATGCTTCCGCTTATCACCTCGTCGCCCTCTCGTACTTCTCTTGGCAATGACTCGCCAGTCAGAGCCGAGGTATTAAGGGATGCCTCACCCGATGTCACGACTCCGTCAATGGGTATCTTCTCGCCGGGCTGCACTATTATCGTCTGTCCGACCGTCACGTCATCAGGATCGACCCTTACTATCTTTCCGTCTTCCTCAATATTGGCATAGTCAGGACGGATATCCATCAATGCCGCGATATTTCGACGGCTCTTTCCTACCGCGTAGCTCTGGAAGAACTCCCCTACCTGGTAGAAAAGCATCACGGCTATCGCCTCCAGGTAGTCACCGCTTTTCTCATAGATGGCCAACGCAAAAGCTCCGACAGTAGCCACCGCCATAAGGAAGTTCTCATCGAAGACCCTTCCGTTGACAATCCCTTTCCATGCCTTGAGCAGGATGTCGTAGCCAATGATCAGATATACCACTAAATACGACACGAGCCTTAGCCATCCATCCAGAGGGATAAACTGCAGAGCGACCGTCATAACAATGGCGATGACGATGCGTGCGAGCATTTTGTGTTGTTTCCTGTTCATAATTAAAGAATTTCGAATTCAGATTCTACTTTCTTCGCTTTTTTGAGGACGTTAGCCATCACTTCCTTCTCGTCGGCTCCGTCTTCAAACGTGACCTTCATTTTCTGGGTCATGAAGGAAATCGAGAGATCCTTTACTCCTTCCACCTTCTTGGCGGCTTCTTCCACGAGGTTTGCACAGTTGGCGCAATCCACCTCAATCTTAAAAGTCTTGCTCATATTCTTATGTTTTTTTAGTTTTTTCTTGTTTGCGACAGCAAAGTTACGACATTATCAGTGCAAACCGGTTGCAAACACAAGGTAAAAGCGAAATAATACCCTATGCGACCAAGTTGCACAAAAAATTTATTAACTTTGCAGAAAAACATGAATATGAGCAATTCTGACCTCGAAAATATATTGACAGGGAAAGGCATCAAACCGACGGCCAACAGGATACTTGTCTTGAAGGAGCTGATGAGGAACTCTCATCCGGTCAATCTCGCGGATCTGGAGATGGCACTGGCTCCTATGGACAAAGGAAGCATCTTCCGTGTGCTTCAGCTCTTTTCCGAAAAGGAGATCATTCATGTGATCGAAGACGGCAGCCGCTCTTTGAAGTATGAAGTATGCCATGCGGAGCATCATCACACCGCATCGGACCAGCATCCGCATTTTTACTGCGAGAAATGCGGCGAATTATATTGCCTTGACAGCGTATCCTTGCCGGACATACAGCTTCCCGATGATTTCAAGGTGAAATCAATCAACCTTATGATCAAGGGAATCTGCCCGAAATGTGACAAATAGCAACCGAGACATCGTCTCATAAATACATAATAAAAAATTAATCAATAGGTAAGGCCGAAGAGGAACAGGGGGATAATATTATTATAGCGATACTCAATGTCGTCTTTCACCACGAACCCTTTCCCTGCCTCACGGATCTGCCGCTGACCCTTGTTGCGGCTTCCGACCTCAAATGTCGCGTCATCTATACGGAAATCCGATATCTTTGACGACATCACATCATAGTCCACACGCATCTGATTGTAGAAGAAAGTCTCACGAAGGTTTCCGATATTAGGGCTACCACCGGAAAGCACCGTCATTAATGTCGGATTGTCAAGAAAAACCTTATCCACCTTACCCAACCCCCGCATTCCGCCTGTATCGTCGCGGAGTTGTCCGATCATCCCGGCCTTCTCCAGCCATAGCAGATATTCCGGCACATTGTTTTTGCTAACCTTTATCTCTTGCGCAAGATGATCGGCACTCGGTTTGTATGGTGCAGACGCAGCTATGATTCCAAGCATCTGCTTGAGCTTACGCGCTGTCGTGGCTTTCATGTCGGCATACATGGGAATATCGGTCTCAACCGTAAGGCTTACGATCTGCTGCACTCTCTGCGCCAAATCTCCTTCGATCGCAAACGGATAATATCCTTCCGCCAGATACTGACGGAACAACGGAAGAGGATGCTCAAGAGCATCAGGCATCTGCACTTCTCCGTTAAGTATGTCCTCCATACTGAGAAGCGGAGCCTCAATGGAATGGAACATCTCAAGATATTCCCTGAAAGACAGACCTTGCATGTGATACATCAATGCCCTGCGGCTAAGGTCTGCCTCTCCCTTGTTGATATCCAGCACAGACGATCCCGTAAAGGCTA
>CAMWJD010000147.1 GCA_947174515.1 uncultured Porphyromonadaceae bacterium | reverse complement strand
GATGTGCCGACATCGAGGTCGTTGACGCAGGCGGGGAGCATCAGCATTGCCATTGCGCCATAAAGTAAATGTTTTGTTTTCATTTTGTTTAGTTTTTTAATGTATTATTTGTTTTTATTTAGTAGTCTGAATTTGGTTCAAGGCATCCTGAGCCTGTGAGATGCCGGCGTTTGCCGCTGACGTGAAGAGAGTGGAGGCTTCACCGTAATTACCTTTCATCGCCTCCAAAATACCACGCGCATATTCGGCTTCGGGAGAGTCTCCGGCTTTCTTCAGATAACGTTCCGCCCTTGCGAGATCGCCGCTCTGAAGAGCGGGAATGGCGGCATTCAGATTTGCTTCAGCAGATTTCGGAAAGAGCGCGGCCGCCGTTTCGAATATCTCTATAAACATATCGGAACCAACAGGATAGGAAGTGGCAAGTTTATAAAGCTCATTGAGCGACATCTTTCGCGGATCATCATTCCATGCCGCCAGAATCTCGTCGATGGTGGTGAAGCTCCTGATGCTATACATTATAGTGTAGTCAGTGTGTCTCAAACCGGGATATACATTGGCGAGAAGCCATTTATATTGCTCCGGATAAGAAGATTTCAGAATCCACTCGCGCCTGTCGTAGTCGCCGTCGTATTTCGACGTGGTGGCTATCCAGAGCATGGCCTTGCGATTTTCAATGGAAGAAGATTCAAGCCATTTGACAAGTCCGCCCCAGTCTTCAGCCTCCCATGAGGTGTGCATGATAGAAGGGGAAAAATCATACAGCGACCTGATATATTCCGCAAGCGCCTCCGTGCGCCCTTTCGCCAACCGTTCATTGTTGTCATACGGACCTTCGGGCGATGCATAACCTTTCAATGTGATGGAGGTGATGACATAGTCGCGGTCATTCTTGATCATGGAGATAGTGTCGCGGATATCGGCGAGTTCAGTCGGATTCTTCCTGTAGTCGGGATAGATCTCAGTCTTGTTGATCGGGAAGTCGATATAGGCATGGCCTTCAGCCTGCCTCACCTTTTCCACTTCCGCTACCGGAGTGATGAACACATATTCGGGAGTGAACACCCGATCTACGGCATTTGTCACCACCTCTACCGGGTCGCCTATGGTGGCTACCGCATATTCCGATGAGCGTATCGGACGGCAGGAGCATCCGGAAAGGGTGTCGGAGAGAATGATGACCGCCGAATTCATCCACTCGCTGAACGGGACGCCGACCGCCACCTTCATGGAAGAAGGCGCGTGGCCTGAACGAAACAGCTTATATCCTTCCGGAATGGCTCCGGAGCGCCTGAGCCGCAGATAGCGGTTGTGGCCCGCCACGACCGCGCCGGGGAGCACTACGCTGTCGTTGCCTGCTTTCAACATCGGAGTGACTGTGGCTTTATCCTCGCTTTTCACTTTCAGATCAGAGAAATCAAGAGTGAACCGCAGCTGAAAATCCTTGCCCACGCGCTGCGTGTTAAGGTCTGTGATCTGCACGGGTTCATCGGTATAGAGAGGCGTGTAGGTCACCTGCGCCACCATCTGACCTGCGGCAGGGATCGTCAATCCGATCAAAAAACTTTTTATAGATGTAGAAAACTTCATAACGAAGAATAAAAATTTTTCAAAAAAACGCTTTTAAAACACATACCCGATATTAAAGGCTAACTTTGTAGGGCCTATATAATTGTGGGTGAGTCCGGATTCTATTTTCCTTCCGCAATCCGCACACTCGAAAAGGTCGTATTCCGTATGAATATAGCCAACGGCGATTTCCAGCTCCATGTTCCAATGCTTGCCAAGCATCCAGCAATAGCCATACCCTATACCGCCGCCGGCATACCATCCCTGATGGCGGAGAGTCTTGAAATCCTTGAAATTATCGCCTAAGAAACCGAGGAAGTCAAGATTCACCTTTCCAACATTGTACTGCCCCCCCAGGGCGTGCAACGCGAGAAAATGACCGCCCATGTTGCCGCAAAACCAATAGCGCAACTCAGGCTGAGCGAGCCAGTGCTTCCAGCGTTTTCCATCGGAAAAGCTCCATACATTGAGATCGCCCGAGATGTCGAGGCTCCATTTGCGCCCCAGTCCGAACTCAAGACCGAGATTGGCCGTGGCGGTGGCATCATACAGCAGATTGGTCTTCAGCGCCACGTTCTGTCCGGATTTGGCGCTACCGGGAAAACCGACAAAAAAAATAATCACCAATATTTTACAAAAGTAAGAAATCAGCCTGAATTTCATATAAATAAGTTTTTTAACCTTGGTCCCTCTGATAAGGCATAAAATTGATGGACACAAAATTAAATAAAAATTTGCAATTACCCCCCCGAATTAGTTAAAAGATGTTAAAAATTACCCCTATTATAAAATTTTTTCTTGAAGGAATTTTGAACCTCTATGCGAATTTCTTTGTTAAAAATACTGAAATCAGGGGTCCGACCGATGACCGGCCGGGAATCGGCGACTCCGGGAATCCCCGAATAGCGATGAAAAAATCAATAATAAGGCTTCTTACAATAGTGATGGGAATCACCTTCTGCGCATTGCTGTATTTCCAGATCACATATCTCGAGAACATGGTGAAGATGCGGGAATCGCAATTCTCGGAAAATGCCATGCACTCCATCTACGGCACAGTCGGACTGCTCGAGCGCCGCGAGACGATGCACTTCCTCGAGCAAGACATCAGGATGCTAAATCAGACATATGACGAACCCGGAGATGACGAACCCGTCGAAATTCCGTTTTCGGAATATTTTCCCGATTTTCCGAATCCGGACAAAAGTCCGGTCATCACCTACCCCGCTCCCACCGAAAAACTTGAGAAGCGATATCTGAAACTCCAGGAGACTATCAGGGAGCAATACGTGTATCAGCGCGGGCTGCTCGACGAGGTGATCCTTTCCATTCTCTACGACGGATCGCGCCGACCGGTGCTGGAACGCGCCGACGCCGACACCATAAGGAAAATCCTTAAGGTGGAGCTCGCTAAAAACGGACTTGAAGTGCCGTTCAGTTTCGCCGTCACCGACAACAACACGATAATATTTTCCACCGAAGACTATGACCCCGACCTCAAGGAAAAGGAGATATATTCGGCCCGCCTTTTCCCCAACTCGGGGAGCCACTACGAACTGATGGTGGAATTCCCGACAAAGGACAACTATATATATTCTTCGGTCAGATTCGTAATCCCGACGTTGGCTCTCTCCATATTACTGCTCGCGATCTTTATATTTACAATCATTCTTGCGTTCAGGCAGAAGAAACTCAGCGAGATGAAGACCGATTTCATCAACAACATGACGCACGAACTGAAGACACCGATCTCTACCATTTCGCTTGCGGCGCAGATGCTCAACGACGATTCGGTGAGGAAATCTCCCGAAACGCTCCACCACATCTCGGAGGTGATCAATGCAGAGTCGAAGCGACTCCGATTCCAAGTGGAGAAGGTGCTCCAGATGTCGGTGTTTGAAAACAGCAGCAGGGCCCTCAATTTCACAACCGTCGACGCCAACAAGACGATAGCGGGCGTAGTGTCGACCTTCAAGCTGAAAGTGGAACGCTTCGGCGGCAGCCTCAGCTTCATCAACGATGCCGATGAGGCTATCGTGAGAGTGGACGAGATGCACTTTACGAATGTGATTTTCAACCTCCTCGACAACGCTGTAAAATATCGCAACGATGATGTGGATCCGGAATTGATCGTGGCCACGTCTGACGTGAACGGCAATAAACTCAGGATCACGATAAAAGACAACGGCATAGGAATGAGAAAAGAGGATCTTAAGAAAATCTTTGAGAAATTCTACCGTGTGCACACGGGAAACCGTCATGATGTGAAGGGTTTCGGCTTAGGGCTGGCTTACGTGCAAAAGATGGTGACGGCATTCGGAGGGTCGATATCAGCGGAATCCGAACCCGGAAAGGGCTCCGAATTCACCATTCTCTTACCCCTCGCCGACCCCGAAAAAGAGATCGATTAAAAAAAATTGACATTCCGAAAGGAATAATTGCAGTTAAAACGTTTATATTAGTAAGAAAATAAAATAATCTAAAAAAAACACACGCCATGGAAGAAAAAATAAAAGTGCTTCTCTGTGAAGATGACGAAAATCTCGGTATGTTGCTTAGGGAATTCCTGCAGGCAAAAGGATTCAGTGCCGACTTGTTTCCCGACGGAGAAAAAGGATATAAAGCATTTTTGAAAAGCCAATATGACCTCTGCGTGCTTGACGTGATGATGCCGAAGAAAGACGGCTTCACTCTCGCCCAGGAGATCCGCACCGTAAACAGCGAAGTCCCCATCATCTTCCTTACGGCCAAAAACCTAAAGGAAGACGTGCTCGAAGGTTTCAAGTTAGGTGCTGACGACTATATCACAAAACCATTCTCGATGGAAGAGCTCGTGGTGAGAATCGATGCTATTCTGCGCAGAGTAAAAGGAAAGAAAGACCGGGACATGACGGAGTACAGAATCGGCAAGTTTATTTTCGACACTCAAAAACAGGTGCTGATATCGGGCGACAACACCCAGAAGCTCACCACCAAGGAGTCGGAACTTCTCGCTTTGCTTTGCTCACACGTCAATGACATCCTTGAACGCAACTACGCCCTTAAGACTATCTGGGTAGACGACAATTATTTCAATGCCCGCTCTATGGATGTCTATATCACGAAGTTGAGAAAGCTGCTGAAATCTGACCCTGCAATCGAGATTATCAATATCCACGGAAAGGGATATAAGCTGATAGCTCCGACGGAGGAGTAATTTAGAATTTAGAATTTAGAATTATTTCTAATTGAGAATTGAGAATTGAGAATGGAGAATTGAGAATTTTTTCTAATTGAGAATTGAGAATTGAGAATTGAGAATCTTTTTTAATTGAGAATTGCCTCCGGATTCTATTCTCCGGTATATGAAAACCGGTCTGCGGAATCTGATCTCTGAAAAATATGAAATTGCTTTACCGGATATATCAATGGCTGATAGCGGCCCCCATCTTTTTAGTGGCTACCATATTGACAGCCATCATCACCATTATCGGATGCTCGATCGGCAAACCGGAGTTCTGGGGATATTGGCCGCCTCACTATTGGAGCCGGTTTTGCTGCCTGATCGCCGGAGTGAGAGTGACGGTGAAAGGACGTGAAAATATCGATAAAAACACTTCGTATGTCTTCACGGCCAATCATCAGGGGGCTTTCGATATCTGGTCGATATACGGCTATCTCAACCATAATTTCATCTGGATGATGAAACAGGAACTGGAAAAGATCTTCATGGTGGGATGGGCCTGCAAGAAAGCCGGTAATGTATATGTCGATGACCAACACATCGCCAACATACGCCACACTATAGAGGAGGCCGAGCAGCAATTGAAAAAGGGGCGCTCGATAGTGATTTTTCCGGAAGGGAGCCGCACATGGGACGGGAAGATGATTCCATTCAAACGCGGGGCGTTCATGTTGGCGGCGGAATTCCGCCTGCCGGTGGTGCCGATCACGATCGACGGTTCTTTCAAGGCAATGCCCAGGTTCTCATATAATATACGTCTCACCCGGATCACTCTTACGATCCACCCTCCGATTCTGCCGGGTGAAAACGGATTCAACACGAAAAAGCTGATGGCAGAGTGCCGCGAAGCAATCGAATCTTCCCTCCCCGACGAAGACAAGGGCTTGAGCAACGAGGAAATCAAGATAAAAGATTAGAGAAAGCTCAATAAAGATGAATCATGTTTAATCCAGTCGAAACCTTAAAAATTTAATACCGATATGCTACAATATATTACCGCCCCCACCGCAAAGCGCAGTGTAGAAGAGCAGATAAAGGAAGTGCTTGCGGCAGGCTGCAACTGGATCACTATTGAT
>CAMWJD010000146.1 GCA_947174515.1 uncultured Porphyromonadaceae bacterium | reverse complement strand
ATCAGTCACGATGCCCGCATCGCTCCTTCTTCATGAAGAAAAATCCACTCGAAAATATGACGAAATCTTAATAAAAAAATAAGTCTAAACAACTTCATTATTTTTTCACCTTAATATAGAAACACGTCAGGGTATATTTAAAGTGATTTTGCTTAAATCCTTTTCATCGCTTGAGCCACCCACAAAAACTTCATATTTTCCGGGGAGCACATTCATCGACTGCGAGGCTTCATCCCAAGTTTCAAACGAATCAAGAGGAAGAGGAATTTCCACTTCCTTAGATTCCCCGGCTTCAAGATTTACCCGTGCATATCCTCTGAGGGATTTGGAAGGGCCTTCGGTATCCGCGAGGCGCTTGATATAAACTTCTACCGTTTCGGTTCCGGCACGTTTCCCTTTATTTGTCACCTTCACTTTTACGGCATTGTCTTTGTATTTCACTTTTCCGTAGTCAAAAGTGGTATAGCTGAGTCCGTATCCGAATGGATATAGCGGTTTGCCCTTGAAATATCGATAAGTACGTCCCTTCATGGAATAGTCGTCGAAGTCAGGAAGCTGATCATCGGAAGCATAGAAAGTGACCGGAAGTTTACCAGACGGATTCACATCGCCATATATGATCTCGGCTACAGCCGTGCCTCCTTGCTCTCCCGGATACCAGGCCTGAAGGATGGCATTGCAAATTTCATTTTCGGGAGAGATAGCTACTGCACTTCCGCTGCAATTTACAAAAACCACTTTTGCTCCTGCATCATGAAGCGCAGCGAGAATTTTTCGCTGACATTCCGGCAATTCGATGCTTGTGCGGTCACCTCCCTTGAATCCCGGTTCCTTGACAGAAGCCTGTTCCCTTTCTAATGCGGGTGAAATTCCTCCGACGAAAATCACTACATCGGCATCCTGTGCAGAAGCTAACAGCGATTGCATGTCGGTCGGGTTCGGACGAAGCAGGTCTATATTAAGGGTAGCATCATCCAAAAGTTGCATGTAATCGATTTCAACATCATATTTCTTGCCGGCTTCCACATGGAATTCACGTGAGCGGAATTCAAGAGGATCCGTTCTCCATCGATTATGGACAGTATCGCCATTTATGATAATCCGAAGTCCGTCATCATTGTTGTAGATAAGGTTAAAGACCTCATCCTTTTCGGCTACAAAAGAGCCTTGCAGACGCAAGGTAAAGTTAGTAAGATTGACTCCTGAAGTAAAGGCCGTATTCCCTCCGTTGTCAAGTTTGATGGCGGAGGAATAATATTCCGTAGCCACCGGAGTTCCCTCCATTTCCGTATTATTCCAGTAAGTGCCCATCATTCCTTTGCGACCGTCGGGCGACGTGAAAATATCCATTACACTTTCATCCTCAGTCATTGCCGTGTGAGTGCAACCCTTACGGTAAGGAATGTCATGTCCGCTTACGTTGGCAAGTCCCTCAAGAATAGTGACTGTATGTGCAGGCTGACCGTAATATATGCCCCACTGCATGGTGGAATCAGCGGCATTGGGGCCTATCAGAAGAATCTTATCTGTCTTATTGAGAGGAAGGATTCCGTCATTCTTAAGCAACACGCACTGCTCCCTGGCCATGTCAAGGGCTATCTTGCGGTTATGGGGCGAAGAAATTACTTCCGGACCTATCGATCTCCACGAAACGAGACTGTCAGAATCGAAATCTCCAATGCGAAAACGTTCGGCAAGAAGCCGGCATATGCTTTTGTCTATATCCTTCTCTGAAAGATCGCCTCTTCTTACGGCCTCCGGAATAGATTTATAATTGACCCCACATTCCACATCAGTGCCTGACTTAACAGCCAAAGCAGTTGCGGCAGGTCTGTCGGCACTTACTTCGTGAGCACCTTTTCTAAAGAAGTCAGTAATTGCACCGCAGTCACTCACCACTAATCCGTCAAATCCCCATTGGTTGCGCAGTATCTGTTGCAAAAGATTATCTGAACCGCAACAAGGCATCCCGTCGGTGCGATGATATGCGCACATAACTTCGCGCACCCCTCCATCGACGAGGGTCTCAAATGCCGGCATATAAGTTTCCCACACGTCTCTTTGGCTTACATCGTTGAGGTCCATCGAGTGTCTGGAATATTCCGGTCCGCTATGGATTGCAAAGTGCTTTGCGCAAGCGAGCAACTTCAGATATCCATTGGCATCCGGCTCTCCTTGAAGTGCTTTTACTACTCGAAGGCCCATTCGACCGTTCATATATGGGTCTTCTCCATATGATTCCTGACCGCGGCCCCAGCGTGGATCCCGAAATATATTGACCGTCGGAGTCCAAACACTGACCCCCTTGTATTTTCCGGTCACGCCTTCGGATCGCGCGATATTATTCTTTGCGCGCATCTCATCACTGACAGCTGTAAAGACTTCCGTAATAAGATTATCGTCGAAGGATGCAGCCATGCCTATGCAGCTCGGGAACACTGTGCTTAGTCCGTTGCGGCCAACACCATGGAGTCCTTCGCTCCACCATTCAAAAGCCGGTATGCCCAGACGAGGTATGGCAGGGGAAGAGTTCATCATCAATTTTGTCTTCTCATCCAGAGTCAATCTTGAGCACAGATCGGCGGCTCGTTCCTCCGGAGACAGGGAAGGATTTTTATATGCAGGAGTCTGCGAGAAAACCGGCAAGGTCATCATCAGGAGCAGTAACGCTGAAATAGGTCGGATATTCATAATTAAAAATGAGATTTTGTAAATTCAAATTCAAAATTGCGCCAATTCTTAGGAGCATACAAAATTAATAATTTAATTTAATTAAATTTGATTTTCAAGCAATTTTTTTTATCTCTTCATGATATTGACGGTCTGATTCCGACAAGAGGCCGGGGACAGAATTAGACCTCGGCTCATAAAATTTCACAAGGAACGTTTTTTTATTGCAAGAAGAGCGTTATGTCAATAATATTTTGTATCTTTGTCTTTGGATTAAGCAGCTCGGGGAAATTAATGATATGATAAATGCGAAATAATCTTGAGTCTATCCACCGGGCCAAGATCAGCTGCAGTTATCATATCAAGATCTTTCAAGCTGCTTGATGTTCATATATCGATTAAATTCTGTAAGCTACTTAATATAGAAAAAAAATAAAAGAGTATGGGAATCTGGAGTTTTTGGCTGATATTGGGAGTCGGATTTCTTGTAGCTGAATTGATGACGCTCTCCACCACTTGCCTATATGTGGGTATCGGGGCGCTGGCAGCAATGGTGGCGGCGTTGCTTGGAGGCGAATGGATGGCCACAATCATTACTTTTCTTGTGGCTACAACCATACTTTATTTAGCGACTTATCATTGGCGACATCGTCTGATTGGGTGTCTTCATAAAGGGAGCCGGCATGCCGCTACCGGAATGGATGCGCTTATCGGCAGGACAGGGACCGCTTTCGAGGCTATCGACTGCATGAGGATGCGCATTGATGGCGACATATGGCAGATACGGCCTGCCAACCATGAAGATATCCTTCAGGATGGCGATGAGGTGAGAGTCGTGGGATATGACTCCATTATCCTTTCGGTAGAAAAAATATCAGACTGATTTACCGTTAAGACAACACCCCCCTACTCACTTAAAATATTAACATGACAAACTATAAAATCTAAATATTATGACAACAATTATTGTGGCGGCTGTGATCCTTATTCTTGTAATCGTCATTATAATGGCGGGAGTCAAGGTGGTGCCTCAGTCAGAGACTAAAGTTGTGGAACGTCTCGGACGCTTCCATTCAGTTCTTCAACCGGGACTTAATTTCATAATACCTTTCATCGATAAGCCGAAAGTGGTCTATACGCGCCGTATCGAGCCGGGTGGAGCGTTCGGACGCGGAGGTGTGCGCGTGATGACAACTACAGTCATCGATTTGCGCGAGCAGGTTTATGACTTCCCTTCTCAGCAAGTGATCACACGTGATAATGTCACAACTGAAATCAATGCCCTTCTGTATTTCCAGATTGTAGATCCGAAAAAATCAGTCTACGAGATCGACAATCTTCCAAATGCAATAGAAAAGCTGACTCAGACATCATTGAGAAACGTGATCGGCGAGCTGGAACTTGATGAAACCTTGACTTCCCGCGACACTATCAATGCAAAACTTCAGTCTATTCTTGATGATGCATCCAATAAATGGGGAGTAAAGGTAAACCGGGTAGAACTTCAGGATATAACACCTCCGGAGAGCGTGCGCGTCGCTATGGAGAAGCAGATGCAGGCAGAGCGTAACCGCCGTGCAGAAATCCTTAATGCAGAAGGAGAAAAGCAATCTCTTATACTTCGGTCTGAGGGACAGAAAATGTCGCAGATCAATAAGGCCGAGGCAGAAAAACAAGCCGCCATACTAAAGGCTGAAGGTGAAGCTCGGGCGCAAGTGCTGAGAGCTCAGGCTGAGGCTGACGCGATCCGCAATGTCGCGGATGCAGTGGCGCAGTCGCAGACCGACCCTGCGGCTTATCTGCTGGCTCAGAAATATATAGAGACGCTTAAAAGCATGACTGATGGCAAAGACAGCAAGACAGTATTCATGCCGTATGAAGCCACTTCAGTGCTGTCTTCGCTTGGCACTATCAAGCAACTTTTTGTCAATGATAAATGATGAATTTGATGATTGCATCGACATTCTCATGTTTTACAGTCATCATCAATAATTTATCATTTGCGTCGCGGAGCGATGCGGTCGGGATTCTTGGCAAGGAAATCCTTCCATGATTTCGGGCCCTTCGCTATTTCCGGTTTGGCAGATTCATACATATGGCATAAGGCTACCGCGAGCGCGTCGGTAGCATCAAGCATAGAGGGCATCTTCTCTTCAGGAATGGAGAGGAGATGCTTAATCATATTGGCCACCTGCTCTTTTGAAGCCTGGCCATTTCCGGTGACAGCTTTTTTGACATTGAGAGGAGGGTATTCCGTGATTGGAATATCTCTTGCGAGTGCCGCAGCCATTGCCACTCCCTGCGCGCGACCGAGCTTAAGCATGGACTGAACATTCTTCCCAAAGAACGGAGCTTCGATGGCAAGTTCATCAGGCAGATACTGCTGCACCAGTCCGCTGACACGTTCGTAAATGCGACTAAGACGCAAGTAATGAGTCTCGAAACGGTTTAGCTGAATCACGCCCATGACGATCACGTCAGCTTTCTTTCCGCTGACGCCGAGCACACCATAGCCCATAACGTTAGTGCCCGGGTCTATGCCCATTATTATGCGATCATATTTTTTTATTTCCAATTCACTATTCATAATCCAAATTCCTGATTATCATCCGCTGATTAGAGCCTATCTCATAAGACACCATCTCATAAAATTTGAGCCTGGTTCTCAGATTTCTTTTAGGATTGTCGCGAAAAAGAGTGGATTCGGTCCATGCCATCGGGCATAGGAGTCCATCAATGCTGAAAAATTCTTTTCATTCCACTCCCTGCAGTCGGATATCGAATCAAAATACATCTGAACCGAGAAGTTCTTCTCAGGCGACTTCGCAAACTCCTTGTCGCCCGGAATGGCAGCCACGGTGACTATCTTGTAGTCGCGAAGCAGATGGGAAGACGCTGCAAGCCGACCCTCATCTTTTGCCCATGTGATGAAGGAGTCTTTGCGTTTGGATGGTATGACGTAAGTTATGTTGAAAATATACATGTTATTTTAATTGAGAATTGAGAATTTTTTAATTGAGAATTCATTGACCCAAGTCTTAATTCATCATTCATAATTTATCATTAAAAAAGGCGAGGCGGCTTATGCCGTCGCGCCTTTTGGGGAGCCTCTTGTCGGATTCGAACCAACGACCCCGAGATTACAAATCACGTGCTCTGGCCAACTGAGCTAAAGAGGCAGGTGGATGAACTTACTTCATCGCACCGCTCAACCCGCTACCCTTGCTTCGGTCAAGATCTGGGGGATTCACGGGGAGCTGGTCGTGGAGG
>CAMWJD010000145.1 GCA_947174515.1 uncultured Porphyromonadaceae bacterium | reverse complement strand
AATCTTTATTTCTTATCTTTATACACATTTATATCTTTTGATTTCTTAGGAGCGTCCTCAAACCCTCTCAGACGAAGAAGAGCCTTGGCATCAGGAGCATGTCCACGGAAGTTCTTGAAGAGCTCGGTGGCATCTTTATCATCGCCGCTCTCAAGGATATTCTTTTTATATACTTCCGCAGTTTTCTTATCGAAAATACCTTTTTGCTTAAAAAGCTCCCAGGCATCAGCTTCAAGCACTTGCGCCCAGAGATAAGTGTAATAGCCCGAAGCATATCCATCATCTCCGAAGATATGCTTGAAGTAAGGAGAACGATAGCGATAAGTGATTTCCTCCGGCAGACCTATCTTTTCTGCAAAAGCTGCCTCAAATCCCGGTACGTCAACATTCTCACCATCGTTGGCACCCCAAGCAAGGTCAAGAAGAGCTGCGCCGGCAAGCTCTGTTGTGATGAATCCTTGATTGAACTTGGCTGCATCCTGAATTTTCTGAATCATCTCCTCGCTCATAGGCTCACCTGTCTTATAATGCTTGGCATAATAACGCAGCACTTCCGGGGATGTAGCCCAATGCTCATTGAGCTGTGAAGGGAGTTCCACGCAGTCGCGGTCTACATTCGTGCCCGCAAGAGTTTTGTATTTTGACTGACCGAGCATACCTTGAAGCGCATGTCCGAATTCATGGAACATAGTTTCCACCTCATCAAGAGTAAGAAGCGCGGGGACATCGCCGGCCGGACGAGAGAAATTGCAAACGTTGTAGACTATAGGACGCTTCATCACACCATTCTCATACATTCCTGCAGACTGCATCTGCTCCATCCATGCACCCTGCACCTTAGTGGAACGAGGAAAGAAATCGGTCATGAAAACTGAAATATGCTCACCTGTTTTGGCATCCTGCACATCATATACTGTCACCTCATCCATGTATTTCGGAGCATCGGGCATCTCGACGAGCTTTATGCCATAAAGTTTCTCTGCGCAATAGAAAAGACCGTTCTTTACGTTTTCAAGAGAAAAATAAGGCTGTATATCAGCGTCGCTGAGACCAAATTTCTGCTCCTTTACCTTTCCTGCATAATAATAATAGTCCCAAGGCGCAATCTTGAAGCCACCGCCATTGGCGTCTACGTAAGCCTGCATATCAGCCACTTCCTCCTGCGAGCGCTTCACTGCAGGCTCAAATACCTGAAGAAGCAAGCTTTCAGCTGCTTCAGGAGTCTTGGCCATAACTTTAGCTGTCTGCATTTGTGCAAAATTGTCAAAGCCCATAAGCTTTGCCTTCTCAGCACGGAGTTTGACAATCTTCTCAATCACCGGATAGTTGCTGTTTGCACCATAGCTTGCAAGATTGGTATAGCCTTTGTAGATTGCTTCGCGAAGACCACGGTTGTCGGCAGACTCAAGCACCGGCAGACGGCTTGGAGCCCTAAGAGTAAACACCCAAAGGCCGTCAAGTCCGCGTGCGCTTGCCTCCTCCGCGGCAGCTGCCACTACATTGTCGGGAAGTCCTGCAAGGTCGGCTTTGTCATACACCGTCACGAAAAAATCGTTGGTGGCATTAAGAAGATTTTTATTAAACTGAATGAAGAGCTTTGAAAGTTCGTCGTTGATCTTGACAAGCTGCTCCTTTTTTTCAGGAGAAAGTGCGGCACCCTGCTCGGCAAACTGACGGTAGTATTTTTCTACAAGACGTTTCTGTACGGGAGTAAGCCCCATCTTGTCGCGCATGTCATAGATGGATTTGATGCGGTCGAAGAGCTGCTGATTGAGCATCACTTTGTTTTGAGCTTCATTCAATAAAGGAATTGCCTCTTCCGACATCTCTGCGAATTCGGGAGTCTTCATGCAGCTGTCGTAGTGATAGAATACACTTCCCACACGCTCCAAAATCGGAGAAAGATTCTCAAGCGGCACAATGGTGTTGTCAAAATCCGGTGTCGCGCGATTGCGCAGGATATTTGCAAGATTTTGCTCCTGCTGCTCGATACCTGCCTTGATGGCGGGAATAAAATCAGATGTCTTGATCTGCTCGAATGGAGGGATTTCATACTTTGAGGTATAAGGCTCCAAGAAAGGATTACTTTCTGCCATCGCTGTCATCGTTGAGGCGACTGCCAATGCGGCAACCGCCATTGCTTTAAATTTTTTCATTATATAGTTTGATAATTTATGAATAACATATTTAGTTTAGAGTTTTCCCCTTTTCAATGCCCTCGGAATAAAGCTCAAATGCGCTCCGATAGCTTTCATAGTCCCATAATGAGTTGCCATGATCTTGAATCTCTCTATAAGCGAAGCTTTCTTATTGTGATCTGTCATACCGTCAGATAGATAATCTATCGTGACTCTCCTCAGATTGTATCGATCACCTGCCCTCGACGCCTTTATGCAGCGTATGCACCAATCGTAATCAGCCGAAAAGCGGTAGTCAGTGTCATATAGAGGTGCGATGTCCCGCTTCACCATGAAGGCCTGATGGCAAATGAGCATTCCATTGCTGAAACTGTCTAATGTAAGGATATCCGGAGCTGACAGATGGCGAGGACCTATCCTGTTCCCTTCAATGTCGACTATATCAGTATCACCATATATTATATCAGGATTCTTAGTCTCTATTGCCTTTGCATAGGCCTGAAGAGTGTCTTTTGCATGAAATTTATCTCCGGAATTAAGGAAAATGAGATATCGACCGCGAGCAAGCTTTATACCCTTGTTCATGGCATCGTAAAGGCCATTGTCAGGCTCGCTTACAATACGCAGTCCGGGGGTGCCCATCTTTCGGCCAATCATTATTGTATCATCTGAAGAAGCTCCATCCACTATAATATGCTCGAAGTCTGTAAAAGTCTGTTCCGCTACTGATTCCATTGTCAGCGGAAGAGTAGCCGATGCATTGAAGGTGATCGTTATCACCGATATGAGAGGTCGTCTATCCATATGGTATAGAAATTTAGAAGTCTATTTCAAGCACAAACACAGATTCTGAATTATTTGAAGCCACAGCCACTTTTTCTCCATCACCTTGATGACTTGCCTGCACAAAGACATTAAGTATTCTCTTATCGTTCCAAAGGTTCATATCATGAGAAGGTTCCCAAGCATCGACACTGAATTCAGTGAGATCATTAACCTTCCAGTCTTTTTTACCAAGATTTGGCGTATATGCCACACTGACCTTGCTTCCTCTTTCCCGGTCTCTGAACACATAGCAAGCTTTTTTACCGTCAGAGACGATTCGCGGACGAGCAATAGGAATCATCTTTGTGCCCCCTCCGGAAAGAGAGAATGGTTGTGAGCGGTTGCCGACAGTGGCCATATGCCATTTCTTACCATCATGCCATACAAGACGATATTGCGGCACATCGCTATTCGAATCTCTCCAATAAGTAGCTATGAACGGATTCCCCATGCTGTCGGCGGTCATGCTTGTCTGGTTGATGAGTTCTGAATTCTGAGGAATGGTCCATGCCTTTTCTGCAGTTGCCTCCGTTATAGGAAGTTGATATATTGTTCCATCGCTGCGTTTCCAGGTTTTGCCCCCGTCGTCCGAACGGGCATAACACAGATCATGATTAGTCTCCACAAGCCATGTCTCACGCCACACCCAAGAAAGATGCAGATTTCCCTTTGGGTCTGCATACATCTGCCAATATGCGTTGCGTTCTCCTTCTCCGTCAATTAGTATATCATGAACCCGGCTCCATTTTTGCGTCTTTGTGTCATAACGGTTCAATACGAGATTTCCACGTCCGGATGCGCCGGAACGATAAGCAAATATCAAGTCTCCGTCGGGCATAGTATAAAATTCAGGATAGGTGACATCCTGCTCATCCTTTCCGGTCATGGGCATCATATCGCCGAGTTCGAGGCCGCCGGGAGCAATGGATCTGGCATATCGCAACGGATGTCCATGATGATCAAACGACACATGAACATATCCTTCGCCATCCACTCCTATACTGATGACATTGTGGGCATCTTTGACTTTCCCTTTATATTGTGTCTTATGCAGTGTCCAATCGGAGGCACCGAGCTTACGTTTGCCAAGGGTCACATATCCGTCGGGATCATAATAAGATATATACTGTTCATCTCCGTGCGTAGCCAAAGAGCTGCCCCTGAATACCGCAGTATTTACTGACGTCCCTGCATATCCTTCACCTACCTTAATCAACTTTCCTGACGGAATTTTTGCGAATCCTACCAAATATGCTCCCATCAGCAAAATTGATATTAGTATGTATTTACACAGAGCAGTTTTCATGACTTCATAATGTTTTTACAAAAATAATCATTTTTACCAAAGACTACAAATTATAAGTCTATTTTTATTCATTAATTTTTGAACTTTTTAACGATGTTTAAGGTTATTATAGCATAATTAAATGATTCCATCTATGAAAAGCGTCACAACGTTAGCCATTATTATTGCTTTGGCGACCTGCCACAATTCTTTTGCCCAAGATCACCACAAGGGAATGTCTTTAAGCGCGCCTGTCCGGAAGACTCAGCCCAGGACGCAAGTAAAGGACACGGTCAAGAACACTGTCACTGTCATCACCGAGGAAATGCCATCCGGCAATGACCTGCGAGCTAATTCTTTGGTCGACGAGCAGAAAAGAGCTCTTCTTGATGACCACAAGATCATATACATCGACGGACGCCCCACCACTATAACTCAGCAACATCAAGATTCCATACGGGGACTTGTCGAGAATTTCTTTTATGATCAATTTCAAAGTTTCTCCGACCCGGCAGCTCCATATTTCCTCTTTATGAGCCGGAATGCAGATCTTGCAATGGGAATTGGAGGATGTGTCCGCATCAGAGGATGGTATGACTTCGACGCGGCCATCCCTGCCAATAGCTTTACGCCATACCTCATACCTATGATAAAGGATCCAGCCAACGACCGTAAATTAGGCGCCACACCGGCAGGGTCAACCTTATTCTTCCGAGTCATCGGCAAGAATAAGAAATTGGGAGAATATCAACTATATATTGAAGCGAACTTCAACGGTTATGGTGGCACTGATTTTCATTTAAAGAAAGCATATGCACAAATTAATAAAGTGACCTTTGGATATGCCTCATCGACATTTTCAGATCCCGCCGCGCTCCCGCCGACAGTGGATGCCAACGGTCCTGCCAATAAAATCTCACCGACCTCAATTCTTGTGAGATGGATGAATACCTACAAAAAAAGATTCACCATTGCCGGATCGGTCGAACTTCCAAAGAAAGCAGCTGTCTCCACCGTCACTGGAAAGATAGGCACTGCATCACAAACTATTCCGGATTTCGCTGCATTTCTGCAATATAACTGGGGTAAAAGTGAGCATGTGCGACTCGCAGGAATTACCCGAGCCCTTCCTTACGAAGATATTCTAACACATCAGCGCCATACAAAATTCGGATGGGGATTGCAACTGTCAGCTGTGGCACATCCTATTTCACCAATCACGCTTTATGGCACATTTAACTGTGGAGAAGGACACGAAAGCACTACCGGCGATTTACAAGTAGGCAACTACGATCTCGTCCCCCTACCCGGTCATGAGACAGACATGTATGCTCCTTTTGCACTTGGATGGTCAATCGGCTTGCAGTATAATTTCAGGCCAAACTTATTCGCATCGTTATCCTATTCCGACAGTCGATATTTTCCACATTCACCACGCGAAGCATCGGAATATCGCTACGGAAATATCTTTACAGCAAACGTATTCTGGAATCTAACACCCAGAATTCAAGCCGGGCTTGAATTTGATACAGGCACAAGAAAGAATTGGGATGGCCGTTGCCGTCGATCAGACAGATTAGGACTCATGGCCCAATTCTCTTTCTAAGGAATAAAAAATATAACTTAATACATTTACTACACCTAAACGGCCGCCGCGAAACACACGCAGCGGCCATAATTTTACTCTGATAAGACCAATCAGCC
>CAMWJD010000144.1 GCA_947174515.1 uncultured Porphyromonadaceae bacterium | reverse complement strand
TGAAAAGCTACGGACTCAAGCGTGACGAAGAAAAATGGCCTAAACGCGACAGACGACCGAGCCATGGATTTAAGCTTCATGACCGTATCACATATAATATACTGAATCCCTATACGGTGAATATGATCATTGACGCCATAGATACATCAGACAGCCTGCTTTCCATGCCTGCGGATGCCGAGGGCTATATAGGCTACAAGGGACTTAAAATTAAGAAGCATTCTCTTGAAAAGGGCAGGAAATTATATGAACTGGCCCTGAGCAAATATATACATTCCATAAGGGATAAAGATAGTACTGCAGGCAGCGAGAACCCTACGGCTCTTTCGGAGCGATGGGTAGACCTGTCCGGACAAGTAATCGCTGAATCAAATTTCAAGGAAGTGCTAAAGGCAGACAGCATCGTTAAGATGGAGGAAGCCTTTGACAAAGCTGCGGAAGACTACGACATCAATGAGCGCATCTGGCTTGCAGACATTATCAAAGACCGGATTGACATGGATGAAAACACATCGGCACTAAAGGCTTCTGAACTGGATGCTCTGCTGGAAAAAGACCGAAACACAAGCATCCAGCAGATAGCCAGAGAAAACGATATGCTTACTTTTTTATAGCACCCACATCACAAATTCAGCTCCGCCATATCGGACACTGTGTCATATCTTGACATGGAGTAAGCTATTATTCAGGCGACTGATCCCAGAAAACAGGAACATTCTTGAAAGTGAGATTGCCCTGTCGCGAAGCGTCAATATTTACGCCTATTTTCACCATCGGCATAACAGCTATGTTTCTGGCGACATTCTCAAAGTGAAGTGCCGGCTGATCAAGCACGACATTCACAGTTATGTCTGAAGGACAGTCCATTCTATAACCTCCGCCGGCATCGACATTCAGAACATTGCCCAAAGGATCCACTGCAAGCATTTTCTTATTCTGGACGCTGCTTCCAAAAAATACAGACTCTTTTTCAGTAAAATTCGTCACCCTAAGCACAAGATAAGCTTTTCCGAAATTTTCATTTTCAGAATAAGCGAAAAGTCCTACCGGCACAACATCTATGTATCTTGCAATCGGATTCATTACAGAAATTTCCGTTCCGGGAATCCCTATGAAATTATTATCTTGCGATACGGGGGCTTGAGATTCAGTGGCATTGGAATTTTTAGAAACAGTCTTATCAATCTTTTCAACTGTGGACTTAGCCTTTTTCAAAAGGCCACCAAGGCCCTGGGCATTTGCTTCTGTAAATACGGAAGACAATATCAAGATAACAGATATCAATAAAAATGGATTGTTCTTTCTCATCATATAAAAATTAATTGGATTTTTTATCTAAACGATTCTTTGCTGCAGAAAAAATTTGAACCCAATTGTAATTACGAATCAGTCCAACAATCGTGGCATATGCCATGATGAAGCAGCAGGTAAAGCAGAATACAAGCACAGCCGCCACTATAAGAGCAACTTTTGCAGCCGCTATAGCAGGACCCATTCCATCGTCGCTTTTAGTTGTGGTGCCATTAGACCATTTGGTGACTATCGTAGTGAATTGAAGGGCTCCGGCCACTGCCACAAGTCCGCCGGATAGCCATAGGCCTATACGCTGTAGTGAATTAAGAGCTTTCGCTTCTGTCGAATATTTATTCATGGAATACCCATAGGGCCGACATGCGAATATGTATAAGGGTGTGCATATTATCAAGAACCAGAACCAGAATTCCATTCTTCCTTTTGAGGATTTATGGCCGGTAAGTTTCTTGTTGGCATCTTCAAGAGCCAACTTCTTGATATCTTCAAATTTTAACTTTGAGACCCTATCGTATTCAGCTGCCAATTCCACTTTCTTATCAGGCCATTCGGCTTTAGCCTTTTCCATCCGTTGCCTATATTTTTCACGATCTTCATCGGAAGTGGCCCTGTTCATGTATTTCTCATATTCTGCGGCAGAACCTTCCGCCCCATAATATTCTCTCCCGACTCTCTCAAGAAGAAGAGCTTTATATTTATTGGGAGATTCAAAGCATACGGAGATGAATTTGCTGACATACATGCCACCGGTAGATTTGAAATCTGACATAGCTATAGTAGTGTCGTTTGGTTGCCAGGCTTCTACTGTAGCCACCACCGCTTCTTGCTTAGCGATGTCTTCCTGCTTATCCCTGCTACACCAATTAAGTATAAGCACGGAAATTATTGCACCAACGATTATCTGCCATTGGAAAGTCCAGTGTCTGGAACCGGCAAAGTTGATGTCGGCTGCAAGTTCTCCGATTCTATTGCCATCCAATGCGTCAGGATTCTCTTTTGACAGGTCACTGACCGAGGCCATCAACTCTTCCGCATCCTCAAGTTTCTTGCGGCTTGTGATCAAGGGCAAAGGATAGCCTGCATTTTTCCAGTCATAAGCTTTTTTAGTGCTTTCTTGCATAGTTAGTGTGATTATAAGTTAATAAAATGCAAAGTTAACACAATTTTACATAAAAATCAATTACGGAAAACAATAATTTTAGTCCGTGAAACAAAATTTGAAAATTATGGTGGATTATCCACGCATTTCAACTAACCAAATAGAGATTCTCAATCAGGACGGATCAGGACGAGAGACGGCTATTTGCCATTCAGATATCCTTTTGCGATGGACTTGACAATTAAATCAGCGACATTAGATGCACCCAATTTAGAGAACAGGGCCTTACGGTGAGCCTCGACAGTATTGTCAGAGACAAACATCGAGGCTGCAATTTCTTTAGAAGTCTTGCCCTTTGCTATCTCATAAAGGACCTCAAGCTCTCTGGCAGAAGGATGACTTGAACTATCTAAAGCCCTGTCAATATCTTTATTCACCTCCTCGCAATAATAATTATTGCCGTTTAAGATTTCTTCGATTGCCTTGACAATCTCGTTTCCAAGATAAGATTTATAAATAATGGCATTTACATCATGAAGAAGAAGCTTCCGAAGCGTCCAAATTTCATCGTGGACCGTAATCACAATAATCCGGGCAACCGGGTTACGGGCACGTATCATTTCTATAAGTTCAAAACCATCGATATCAGGAAGTTCGAGATCAATAATATAGAAGTCGAAAGAATTGCCTTCATCCATCCGAGTCATAAGAGCAGAACATGATCCAAATTTCTCAACATGGCTAATACCATAATCATTTAAAATCTTCTCAGTGCCTACTCTAACAAGATCATGGTCATCCACGACTGCTATTTTAATCTGTGATGAGACCGGGTTTTCTGCCATCTGAATCTTAATTTGAAGTTTTGAAAATTCGTAATGCAAAATTACTAAGACTTTTTAAATAATAGCATTACGGAAATCCGTAATTTTAGGCCCGTTCTCAAAAAAGAAGACTCAAAGATCTATGACAGCCTCAATATTATAACCTTATGTAAAAGCATGTGGCGGTCTCACTCTTGAAAGTCAGGGTACCCCCGAGAGCCGTGATGATTTGCCGGGAAAGACTGAGTCCTATTCCGCTGCCGGAAGTCCTGGTGGTAAAAAAAGGAGTGAAAATATGTTCAGAGGCCTCTTCAGGAATAGGTTCGCCATTATTTGATATCCTAATTTCCACCGATTCGTCAGCTTTTTCATCAGCCTCAACCGTAATTGTGGTCGGATTGGCTTCAATAGCATTTTTAAGTATATTTATCAGCACCCGGCTTAAAAGCACTTCATCGGTATATACCATAAGATCAGGAGGGAAGCAGGTAAGTGATATGCTTATCTGCTTGCCATCGGCATAATTTTCCGATATCTTCATGCTTGATTCCAATAAAGATTTCAGATAAATGGCCCTCATCTCCGGCTTCGGCAGTGTGCTGAATTCCCTGAAATTCTTGACAAACTGCATCAATGAGCTACTGCTTGATGAAATGGTCACCAAGGCTTCCTCCATCTCCTGAGTTGCAGACTTACCCTTCATGTTGTCTGCTATCGACTGAATAGGCGTCAGAGAATTCATAATCTCGTGAGTAAGGACACGAGTAAGTTTCTCCCAGGATTCAACCTCTACAGTCTGAAGCCTGCGCCTAAGGTCGGAGATAGTGAAGAGAGTAAAGCTTTTTTCATTGACTGTGATATTAGCTTTTTTTATATCCAAGTCTTTATAGGCTTGTTGAGGTATTTGGCAAATATGGGTCAGAGCTTTGCGGTTGAGAAGACACAAGACTGCTTCATTATGAAGCCTAATATCTCCATTGGCATCCGCCAAAGCAAGACCGATGTCGGTCATATTCAGAACTCGAGCTAAGAAAGCCTCGTTTTGTCGTGCTTTAAGAGTCAGGAGCTCAAGATGTTCTACTACGCGGTTGAGCATCTCGTTGGTCTCCCGTTCTTCTTTATTTACATCGCGTGTCGGAAATTTATATGAGAAATCTCTGTTGAGCGTTGCCTCAATGACATATCGCATCTTTTTGCTGAGATGAGTTATGTTACTGAATATAAAACAGGAACAACAAATTGAAAGTATAATCAAGATTAACGACCATATTCTTCCTGAAGCAAAGCCGTAGCCTGCTCCAAAAGCAAAAAGCACCGTAAGAATTATCCATAGCAATGGCGCCATATGCCATTTCCTCTTGATATCATAAGCCATATTTACGCAATTTATTATATAGAGTCTGTCGCGTAATTCCGAGATGGCGAGCCACTTCCGACATATTGCCTGCGTGCAATTTTATAGCCGATGCAATAGCCTTTCGTTCCATTGATTCAAGAGTCGTAGATTGCTCGGGTATAGAAATTTGTGATTCTTGAATGTCAAAATCATGAATACCGAGAGTGGCACCGTCTGATAATATAAGCGCTTTCTCTACTGTATGCTCAAGCTGGCGGATATTTCCGGGCCATGATTGTGAACGGAGTCTCTTCAAGGCATCCTCGGACACTTTGACAATTGGCTTTGAATATTTGTCTGCATATTTCTTTACAAACATATTTACGAATGCCGTAATATCTTCAGGTCTGCGTCTAAGCGGCGGGATTTCAACGGTCACTGTATTGATGCGATAGAAGAGGTCTTGACGAAATCCGCCATCAGCTACCATTTGAGGAAGGTTGCGGTTTGTAGCACAGATAAGCCGGATATCAATGTCCCTGGGAGTATTAGTGCCGACGCGTATGATCTTTCTCTGTTGAAGAGACGTAAGGAGTTTCGCTTGAAGATGATATGGAAGATTCCCGATCTCGTCGAGAAACAGCGTGCCACCGTGTGCAGTCTCGAATTTTCCGGCCCTGTCAGTCTTAGCATCGGTGAAAGCACCCTTGGCATGACCATAAAGTTCACTTTCAAACAGAGTCTCAATCACCGCTCCCATATCGACAATTTCCATCGGACCGGATGACCGGTTGGAAAGACGATGAATTTCTCTTGCAAGAAGGTCCTTGCCGGTGCCGTTTTCTCCGGTTATTAGAATATTGGCATCTGTAGGCGCCACTCTTTCCACAAGCGCGCGTACCCGTTGCATTTCCGGAGAGTCACCCCATAGCAAATGAGGGCAGGATGCCATATGCCGAGCTTTTTTCTTGCCTGCTCCAAAGGCATCAAGAATCGTCTCGGAAAGATTTGTGTTGTCAAATGGTTTGACTATAAAATCAGAAGCACCAATCTTCATTCCCTCTACTGCAAGCGCCACATCCGCATAGGCAGTAAAGAGTATGACGGAAGTTTCCGGAGCCATACGTTTTATTTCACGAAGCCAGAAAAGTCCTTCATTGCCGTTG
Source organism: uncultured Porphyromonadaceae bacterium (assembly GCA_947174515.1). Taxonomy (GTDB): domain Bacteria; phylum Bacteroidota; class Bacteroidia; order Bacteroidales; family Muribaculaceae; genus Lepagella. The sequence goes on along the minus strand of CAMWJD010000144.1, from coordinate 259 downwards.
TTGACTGCTCCATGGAAATTCATATCAAGAAGCACCACCTGCGGTTTGTGCTTACGAAGCAGATCAGGGATAGCTGATGGATTGGATTCGATGAAAACCTGATCTACTTTATGTCGCATAAGCATACGGACTGCTGAAAGCACATCCTTGTTATCATCTACAACGAGCAAAGTCTTCTTCATTCTGCAAATTTAGTGAATTTTTATAAAATACTAAAATCCTTCATATAATGACACACATCCGAGTAATGACACACATC
>CAMWJD010000143.1 GCA_947174515.1 uncultured Porphyromonadaceae bacterium | reverse complement strand
TGGAAAAACTCTACAAGCATAAGATTCTCAACGTGCTTGGCTCTGACGGAAAAGCTGAATAAGCTCTCCATTAGAGTTGCTTGATATATAAAAAATCCGATGCCGTTTGGCACCGGATTTTTTTATCCTTTTACCATTCCTATCGCCCTGCTATATCCTTGACTATCATCCCGGCAATAGTCATCCCAAAAATAGCGGTTATATGACACAGGCTTCCATTTATCCTGGCTTTGTAGTCGCACGATTCTCCGGTGTCGGCACCCTTGTTAGAAAGAAGCTCATCAGAATATACACACATGAATTTCCTACTTGGAAAATTCTGTTCCTTTTTAAATCTCTGACGAAGCGCACGCGCAAGCGGGCACCCTTTGACATTCCAAAATTCCGCAGTCTTCACTTTGGCAGGATCCATCTTAAGAGCCGCCCCCATGCTGCTGTAAAACTTTTTTCCACTCTTCGTAGCATTTAATATCAGCAGAGCCTTATCCTTCAGCGAATCGATAGCATCGACTATATAATCATATTGATTCAGATCAATACATGAAGATGTGCTTTCATCGTAAAAAAGATTGAGAGCGTTTATTTCCACATCCGGATTGATCTCAAGAAGTCTCCGCTTAGCCGCCTCTGTCTTTATCTCGCCAATAGTAGCGGAAGTAGCCGGCATCTGACGGTTGACATTGGTGACCGACACTCTATCGGAATCCACTATCGTGAGATGGCCGACGCCGGTCCGGACAAGGCACTCAGCCACCCAACTGCCTACACCTCCTATTCCAAATATTATAACCTTTGCACTTGAAATGCGCCCCATCGCCTCTTCGCCTACAAGCAATTCGGTGCGACCAAAGATATCATGCATCTATCCAAATTTATATTCTTTAATACTAATTCATTATGTAATGAAAGAAGGACGCACGAACCGAGCGTCCCCAAAATCGTTTAATTTTTTATCAGCAACTTATTACAGAGTGTTCTTTTCTTTTGCAACTGCAAGCATCCAATCAAGATATTCATTCTTTGATGCCTTCTGCGTAATCAAGCCCTCGTTACTTTTAAGCCGATGGATATCACTTCCTATCACATCGATAAATCCATTCTTTAGAAGCCATATGCTTTTCTTCATTGCAGCCTCGCCATATCCACCAACAAGAGAAACATAGTTAAGCTGCATCTTGACTTCCATTTTACGAAGTTGCTCATATTTTTTCTCATCCATATAGGTGTATCTTTCGGGATGAGCAAGTAGTGGATAATAACCTGCCGATTTAATCTGGTTAATGATATCCTCAAATCCCATCGGAGCTGAAAAATAAGATGTTTCTACAAGAAGATGGTCTTTATTTTCGCCGATAGGAAGGAGATCGCCGGCAGCCAGCCGCTCTTCAAACAGATAATCAAGCATATTTTCGGAAGCAAGACGAAGCTTGACTTTTCCGGTCCAGGCCTCCTTTAATTCTTCAAATCTCTCTTTTAGGTGAGCTGTAGTGTTGGGATAATCTTCCATTATGTGTGGAGTAAGCCACAATGTATCCACTCCAATGGAATCAAAATGCCTCAACACCTCCAACGACTCATCCAATGTCTTGATGCCATCATCTACTCCCGGCAACACATGGGAATGCCAATCGGTCATACCAGTCAGCAAACCGCTATCCAACAGAGAAGGCACTTTATCTTTAAAAAACAGCATATCAAAGAAATAACTTTTGAGATAAATTTTACTTCAAAAGCACCGCTGCCGTGGTCAGCAATGAAGCTACAGATATCCAGAAACTAACGTTCATAAGATTGTTAGCGTTGGCTATGGTGGTACGCTTCTTAATATTGTTAGGCTCCACATAGATCACGTCGCCCTGCTTCAGGTAGTAGGCCGGAGATTGCATAAGCTTTTTGCTATCAGTAATATCTACTGTATAAACTGTAGTTTTTCCCTTTTCTTTGCGGAGAACTTTGATATTCTCACGCTGTCCATTTATCGAAAGGTCGCCGGCAAGGGAGATCGCATCTATTATGGTCAGGACATCGGTGTTTATGTCGTATCTGCCCGGACGGCCTACATCTCCCAACACAGAAAAGCCTGTATTCAAGAACTCTACCGTGACTACAGGGTCCTTAAGTTGCCCCCTGCCTATGATTTCTCCTTTGATGAAAGCCGCGAGTTCATTTCGAGTCATTCCCTCGACCTTTAGCACACCTAATACAGGGAAATCGATCGTGCCTTGTGCAGACACGGTATATGCATTCATCCCTTCATTTCTTCCTATCGTGTAATCTCTGAAACTACTTCCTGTCCCACTGTGGGATCCGGAAGGCATGGCATAGTTGGAAACAACATCCAGATTAAACAACTGAGCCAAAGCCGGGTCTTTTGAATCTACTGATATATATAGCTTATCAAAAGGTTCTACCTTAATCTGATTATCAGATGGAAGAGAATATTCAATTACATCATTATTTTCAACTCCTTGAAAATATGTGATATTTTTGGGAGTAGTGCAACTTGACACAATAAAAGCCGCAGCCACCATCCAAAATATTTTTTGAAAAGGGATTTTATTCATTTTCATTTTGTTGAGAAATTTATTCGTATAATTTTGTATTAAGTTTAATTTCTTTTTTTCGGATAGCACGAGTTATCGACAAGTTTCCAAACAACCAAATGATCACATCGCCGGCCAATAGCAAGGATGCTGAGATATAGGGCGATAATGACACATTGATGAGCATGAACATCACGGCTGCGAGAAGAATCACACATAGCGACGCTCTCTGATTCAGACCCAATGCAAGAAGCTTATGATGAATGTGGCATTTGTCGGGAAGGAACGGATTTCTATGCTGACGAATCCGATGGAAATATACGCGGACAACGTCGAATGCAGGTATCAGCAACGGAGAAAACGCCAATACAAGCAAATTATAATCTTTTGTCACTTCAGAGGCGTTGATATTTGTCACACTCAAGGCTATAAATGCAAGAATCATCCCCACTGTCAGCGACCCGGTGTCGCCCATAAAAATTTTTTTGCGCTTCTGAGGATTGCCAAACACATTATAGTAGAAAAATGGAACCAATGTACCCAATTGAGCCCAAGCAAGCAACGCAAGAACCCATTCATGCGCTAAAGTCAGAAGCACACCATAGAAAATCAAAGCTATTCCGCTCAATCCGGATGCCAATCCATCAATGCCGTCAATAAGATTGATGGCATTGACTATATACACCACGAAAAATCCGGAAATGCACCATCCTATCCATGATGGAAGATCATTTATCCATAAGACTCCACCCATGGAATGGATATAAGCCCCAGACGCACAGATAAAAACAGCCGAAAGAATCTGGCTTACAAATTTTGCCTTATACCTGACTCCTATCAGGTCATCTGCTATTCCTACCAAAAACATCAGCATCTCAGCGCACATGAGATACATTATAGATTGTTCACAGCAATCAAAGGCATTGGAAGAATCTGTTATTCCCAGACTGAAATTAACTGCCAGTACCAGACAGATAGAAAAGATGATAGCCGGAAGGAATGCAATTCCTCCCAATCTTGGGACAATTCCTTTATGAATTTTCCTTTCATCTACTTCATCAAAAAGTTTCTTGCTGAAGGCTATCAGAAGAATCTGAGGAATGATGATACCTGTAAGCACTAATGCCACACAGAATACCATCAAGTCTGTATATATCCAATAAGATGATGTCATTTTGATATTTATCTTTTCAGAATGCTTTCGCTCATGATGTGCTAATGTTGCAAAGTTAGTTAAAAATTTTAACAAAAACAACTATTGCAGCAATCATTTTAAGAAAATGGCAGATATCTCACTATTGCTCATCTAATTACGCAAGCTTGAAAAATAGAAGTCCAGAACATCTTTCGCAGCCGTAAAAGAAGATTGCTCATTATTGAGCACGCGCAGTTCCTTTTGTTCAAGCAATTCCTTAAGTCCCGGAGTGTGATAAAACCGATTTCTCAACTGCTCTTCTATTGTTTCGGTCATCCAATAACGGGCCTGCTCATTACGCTTGCGTTCAAAATAACCGTTTTCATCGACATAGTTGAAATATCGGTCGATCATATCCCATACTTTATCAATGTCCAGTTCATAATAGCCACTGTAGGTCACCACTTCCGGAACCCATTTGCTGGGAGTCGGCGGAAACAGCATCAAGGCCGTCCTGAACTGCTGGGCAGCGAGCTTGCACCGGTCGACGTTATCACCGTCACATTTATTAATGGCGATGCCATCTGCCATTTCCATTATGCCACGCTTAATGCCTTGAAGTTCATCGCCGGTGCCGGCAAGCTGTATCAGCAAAAAGAAGTCGACCATCGAATGGACCGCAGTCTCGCTCTGTCCAACTCCGACAGTTTCAACAAAAATACGGTCATAACCCGCAGCCTCGCACAACACAATAGTCTCACGGGTCTTGCGAGCCACTCCGCCCAATGAGCCTCCGGAAGGAGAGGGACGGATGAAGGCATCCTTTTCAAGTGAGAGTTTCTCCATCCTTGTCTTATCCCCAAGTATACTGCCTTTTGTCCGCTCACTGCTTGGATCGATTGCCAAAACAGCAAGCTTATGACCTTGCTTTATAACATGAGTGCCAAAAACATCTATCGAGGTCGATTTGCCGGCTCCTGGAACTCCTGTGATACCTATTCTTCGGGAATTACCGCTATAAGGAAGGCATTTTTCTATCACTTCCTGAGCAATCGCCTGATGACTGTCAGCCATGCTTTCTATAAGAGTGACAGCTCTGCCAAGAATACTTACATCTCCCTTCAATATTCCATCAACATACTCGCCGACAGTAAGCACACGCTTCTTTTTGACGGCCTTTCTATATGGGTTGACTGTAGGATTTGATGTCACTCCGGCATTGACCCGGAGTCCGACATATCTCTCATCGTTTTCAGGATGTTCCATTGATATAAAAATTATCAGTTTATTAGTCCATCAATTTTCTCTTCCGATCCCTTCTCATAAGAATTCAGAGTTTCCGGAGTTTTGATCATACCTGCTATGGGCACACAAAGTAGAGTATCACCGGTCACAGCATCCAAAATATAGGATTTATATAGAAATTCCGATGCGGAATCATCAAATTCACGTCCTTTCAGCATTAAAGTGACAGCAGACACTCCAAAAGGGCCTATGCTGTCAGTCGTAAGGGTTGCTTCAAGAGCTTTTGCATCTGTCAAAGCAATCAATTTCACCGGAGACACACTATCGTTGTAAAGTCCGACAAAGAAAGGACGAGTTTCCGTACGCGACATAACGCCTGCATTGATAAGCAACGATGTAACCCTAAGATTACCGGCTTTTACAGGATATTCCCGATCAAGATTCTCCTTGCTCGGGATCACCATTCCACATAGTTTTATCGGATTGCTTATACGCTGATCGCCCGTGAAAAATTTAGCGGTCTTAAGGAATCGGCCGGGACGATTTAGCGGATTATAAGTCACAGATACTTCTACGGTGTCTCCCGGAGCGATCAATTCTTTCGGATAGTAGGCTCCCGAACACCCGCAGCTTGTCCTTGCTGATATAATGAATGTGGTGTCGGCAGTGATATTTACTGCCTTGACATACTTGGTAATTTTTCCGTCTGTTTCCCTGATGGTACCGAAATCTACAGAGTGCGGAATAAACTCAAGGGTTTTCTCAACTTGTGAAAATGCCGAAAACGCCACTGCCATAATCACAGCGCCGCCAACCAGAGCATTACGCACCGATGCTCCTTTCGATTGAATCGGATTTTTCATTTCACCACCTCACCCTTAATCAAAAGCCTGACTTTACGTGGATTCCCGTTAGTAGTAATTGTGACTTTCTTGGAGAAATGTCCCTCGGCTGCCGGAACGAACGTGACCTTCACTTTTCCGTTTTTTCCCGGAGCAATCGGAGCGTCACTGTATTCCGGCCGTGTACAGCCGCAGTCCGCACGCGCATTAGTGATGACCAGATTTTTTCCACCT
>CAMWJD010000142.1 GCA_947174515.1 uncultured Porphyromonadaceae bacterium | reverse complement strand
TTTTTTCCTATGAGCCTGTAAAAAAAGAACAGTGCCTATTTTACATTGGTGTGGTCCTTGACGAGCTTAAGGGAGATCCACTTGATGCACCGGCAATTAGCTTTGATGATAAAACCGGCTTAGTGACTATTGGGTCTGTTGAAAATGCCACAAAAATTGTATATACCACTGATGGCAAAATGCCTACTGATGAATCAACTGAATATACTGCTCCATTTACTGTTCCTGACGGTACTGTAGTACAAGCGGTAGCAATAGGTAATGGCGAAACATATGCTAATTCTTCTCCTGCTAAAATAGAGGTCCTCTTAGTTGGACAGGCTGTGGAGGCTCCAACATTCGCTCAGTTCAATGGTACTTTCGCTCTCTCTTCTTCTACAGATTTAGCTACTTGCGAATATTCTCTTGATGGAGGTAATACCTGGGTTACCTATTCTATCCCTGTGACTTTGTTTGAGACTACAACAGTTAAGGGTCGCGCGAAAAGAGCGAATTGGACAACATCAGATGTCGTGGAAGAAACAATTACAGCCCTCCCTGCGTTACAAGGTACAAAGAAAGTGTATTTGGGCGCTGACCAATTTACTAATGTTGCATCTACTGACAACAGAGGTGGAATTGCTAACGGTAATGCAGGAACTCAAGCTGAAGGTTATTCTATTGAGATTATGACTGCTAAAAAAAGTTGGGGTAGTCCTCAGAATGAAATTACAGTGGCTGATGGAGAAAAACGTAAAACGTTCAAAGGCTCAAATACTGCTTCCAATACTTTGACTCTTCCTGAAGGTGTAACTGTCTATCGTGTTACATTCTACAGCTACATGCCTACTTTAGGTCGTGTTTCCGGCTGGAATAAAGTAAATGGACAAAACTATGATCAGTATAAAGATATTCCTCTTCTATCTCAAGATGCAGGAACCCCGGATGTCCGTGTGTTTGACTTTGGAGAAGAGGGTGTGACAGGTAGCTTTATATTTGCAAATACCGGCGAACTCCCCAACTTTGTGATGGCACTTGATATTGAGGATAAAGAAGCAAAGATGCTTGCGGCTCCTGAAATCACATTTGATGAGGATTCAGGCGAAGTGACTATCTCTCCTGTGGAAAATGCCACTAAGATTGTCTATACAATCGACGGAACCGACCCGACTGCCGACTCTACTGAATACACCGAGGGGTTCAAAGTTAACACTTACACTACAGTCAAGGCTATGGCTGTCGGTGACGGCTCAGACCATTATGATTCAAAAGTAGCATCTGTCATAGTCATCTTGAATGCTCCGGCTAAGGAACCTAATGTCCTTTACAATTGGAACTTTACTGAATGGGGCGAAGAAACAACCGTCAAGAACCTCAAGGACGGAGAGAACTGGTCAGATATTGAAAAAGATAATGCTACAGAGCCAACTGAGTTATCGAAAGATAATTGCTTCTGGCAGGTTTCCGCTTCTGCTGATATCAGTGCTGACAAGTATGTTATGGCAAATGGTGAAGTTATCGACGAACTCAAGGGCCTTGTCTATACAAATGCAGCCAATCGCTCTCTCGCAATTGCTGTAAACTATCAAAAAGCGAGCACAAAAGATGATGGTTTCGGCCCGTATGAAGGTAAGTCTTACCTCTGGCTTGGCAGCAAAAATATCAACTATTTCACCATTCCCGGTGTTCCCGCAGGCTCTACCATCAAGATGGGTGTTGAGCCTCATAAGATTGGAACTGCACGCGGTGTGAAACTCTCTGTAAATGGGGTAGGTCTTACAGCTCCCGACGAAAGCGAGGTAGCTTATCCTACAACTTATCAAAATCAGGAATGGATAGTGCCCACTTCTGCTGAAGCAATCAATGACGTGCTGATTACAAATAACGACGGGTGCCACATCTACTACATTACTGTAACTCATCCCGCTTATCAGAAATATATCATCAAATATGTCGCAGGTGAAGAAACCATTAAGGAAGTGACCAAATTTGGACTCCCCGGTGATGATATCACTCTTGCTGATGAGGAGATCGCTAATTTCACTATCTCTGAAAATGGATATAGCACTGACTACTCTTATGATAAAGATGACTCGGAAAATAAGACAATAGCTGAGGACGGAACTACCGAAGTCACAATCACAATGCTTAAGGGACAGACTGTGCCGACAGGTTGGATGGTTATCCCGGGCGTACTCGATATCGCTCATAAAAGCTGGAAATATGACGGCCTTAAACTTGAAAATAACAATACCAATGTCGGCTATGCAAAGAATGGCACAAGCGCTACAGGCGAAGTCTATGTGACTGAACCCGGTGTCTACAGTATGAACATTGATTTCTATTCCTTCTACAATGCAAGTGATTTCCAAGTAGAGATCATTGATCAGGCTACCGAAAACAAGGAAGTAGATACCTACTATCACATCTCAGAAAAAGGCGAGGCAAACATCCTTCTTGAAGGAAAGCTCACTGAGGGTAAGAAGACTATCAAGTACACTTTCCACCACGGTGACCCCGATCCATTCCTTGCAAACTATAAGAACCAAACCCTTACCAAGGTTGGCGATACATTCTCTGCCCTCAAGTCAGTTACGGCTGAAGACGAAGTGGTCGAACCTGTTAAAACTGAAGGCTACGACTATTCATTCAATATTCCGGTTGACTATAATGGAAAGACTGTTAAACTCAAAGCTGATGTTATCAACGCTACTTTGAGCGTGAAAGTCGGTGAAACAGAAATCACTGTTTCTGAAGATGGTTCATTTGAACTTCCAGTTCCCGATTTCAATAAGGAATCTGAAGCAGTGCTTTCTCTCGCTCTGCCTGAAGGTGCTGTTGCTCCTCAGACTGATTTGAAGCTCCATCTCTTCCATGTCGGCGATGTAATCCTCACCGGTCTTTCTATCGATGGACTCGTGGTCGATGAAGAAACTGTCGCTGCTCTCCAAGAGAATAAGACTGGCAATATCGATAAATATATCTTTACCCAACTTCCGAAAGTCGAGGCTACCTTTATAGATGGCAATGTAGTTGAGGCTGACGGCAAATTGGCCGATGACCAGGCAACCGCTACCTTTACATTCCAGGGTGTTGCCGGCGATAAATCTGCGGATTACAGCTTCACTCTTGCCGGATTCCATATCTATCAGCCTTCTGAAAACGACAAGACTGATGTCATTAAATATAATTCAGAATATAAAGGGAAGGGTGAAAATGGCGATTGGTTTGATGGACGTTACTCCATAAATCTTAATGATGGATGGAATGGTAAACAGTTTAAGATAGCTTCGGGTCATTCTCTTACCATCACTCCTGCATCAGATATTAAGATCAAGCAGATTGTGCTCGCCGGGTTGCGTGGCAACTATCCATCTGCCGGCAGTGTTTCTTCTGTGACAAGCGAAGGAGCAACTGTTTATCTTCCTTCTGCAACTGAATTCCCGAATAGCACTGCAGATGACGCACACTCGCTCAATCTCGTTATTAATGTTGAAGATCATGTTCCCGGCAATCCATTCATGCTCAAATTCGATTGTGCTGAACAACTCGTTACTTGGTTTGAATTCATATATGAGGATGTAATTATCCCTGCAACCGGAATTGAACTTACCGAAACAGAAAAAGCTGTCATCGTAGGAGAGGAATTTGCTCTTACCGCTCAAGTAACTCCCGAAAACACTACCGACAAGATCACATGGACTTCAGACAATAAAAACGTTGCCGTTGTAGATGAGGCAGGCAATGTGACAGCGAAAGCTATCGGTAAGGCTACCATCACCGCTACCGCCGGCGAACAGACCGCTTCTTGCGTTGTCAAGAGCTATGCCAAGAAGGGCGACGTGTCGGGAACCGGAACCGTTTCTATCGGCGACGCTGTCCATATCCTGAACTATGTAGTAGGAAATAAAGATAAGCATGATGTTTATAAAGATCTGACTGAAGAGGAATGGATCGAGTTCTATGAAAAGGCGGCTGACGTAAATAATGATAATAATATCACTGTTTCCGATGCTTGCGCCGCTGTGGATCTTATGCTTACGGAAGACGAAAACGTATCGGAATCATCCCGCATGATGGCGGCTGCTGTCAATGACGCTGCCGACCGACTGATGATCGGCGGACTGAACGCGTCAGGCTCTGTTGAGGTTACTCTCGACAATTCATTGGAATACGTGGCCATGCAGGCTGACATCTACATGCCGGAGGGCGTGGAATTCGACGTCCGCGCAGGCAGCAGGATCTCAGGAACCCATACTTTCCAATATTACAGATTTGACGAAACCCACGTGCGCGTGGCCATCTACAATCTTGGAAACGTAGCGTTTGCCGACAATGACGAACCGTTGTTCGAGATCATCGCCGGCGGCAACCTCAACGACCATGCAGGCGTAAGACTGACGAATATCATCGCATCTGATTCAGACGCTCATGAATATGTGCTCCGTTCAGACTACGCCGTTGCGACAGGCGTCGCAGCCCTCGGCTTCGATGTTGAATCTCCTGTCAAGGTATATGACATCAATGGCCGTTACATCTCCGACAAGGTGGAAGGACTCGCAAAGGGCATCTACGTGATCCGTCAGGGCGACAACGCCAAGAAAGTGAATATACGATAAGACAAGCCTCCCGGCCCCCTGAAGGGTGAGGGGTCAGATAACTCCAAAGGGGACGCGCCCGCCGGGTGCGTCCCTTTTTCAGTCTTCAGATTTCACATCTGCCCGTTAGACTCAAAATATGTTTTAAAACATATTGAAGAGTTAGGAAATTAGCCTAAAATTTATTAATTTTGCGCGAATTACCATCGGTAGGGACGCACGCCCCGTGCATCCGCTACCTGATTTCATAATACATTCCATCATGCCGACGCACGCGATTTGCGTCACTGCAAATGTCGAAAACCATTAAATAACATTATGATATGAGAAAAAAATTAGTACTGACAATGCTGTTGTTGCTGTCGGTCGTCGCTCCGCTTGCGGCACTCGCTGACAGTTTCACAATCAGCACGAAAAATTTGGATGTCGACTTGGACAATAAAGCGACCATCAGTTTTAGTCTTGACAGCAGTCAGGATTACTACGGATTTCAAGCCGACGTCACCCTCCCCGAAGGTCTTACGGCAGAGGATGTGACTCTCAATGCCGAACGGACCGAAGGCGGTAATTTTGAAGTAGTCCTCGGTTCCGCTGAAAACGGTGCATTGAGAATGGCTGCTTTCTCCGCTAATAAAACTCCGATCAAAGCCGGAGAAGGTGAGCTCGTCGATCTGAAAGTCATTCTTGACAACTTCAAAGGGGGTGATGTCAAAGTCTCCATCTCCAATGTCATCTTTACCAAAGAAGGTAATGTGGACGAGTCATTAGCTGATTCGGACGCCACTCTTGGTATCGCTGTGACAGAAGTATGTTTCAAAAGAGAGAATCTCTCTATGAAAGTCGGTGGTTCCACTACTTTGACTCCCGTTTTCTTTCCGGAATATGCTACTGACCAAAGTGTGACATGGTCATCTTCGGATACTACAATCGCTACTGTTGATGAAGACGGTAAAGTTACCGCTGTCGCAGAAGGCGAGACAGTGATCACTGTAACCTCTTCAAACGAAAAAACAGCTACTATCCCGGTTAAGGTATCGACTGATTTTATTGCGGTTGAAAGCGTGACCATCAGCGCTGAAACTCTTGAGCTGAAAGAAGGGGAAATCGAAAAACTTACTGCTGAGGTCTCTCCTGAAGATGCAACTGACACAGCCGTAACCTGGTCATCTTCAAATAAGGCAATCGCTACCGTAGATGCTGACGGTAATGTGAAGGCTCTCAAAGTCGGTACGGCTGTCATCACAGCTGCAACATCAAACAATGATGTCACTGCTACCTGTACTGTTACTGTCTCTCCCATTTTGGCGGAGAGTGTGACTCTGAATAAGAATACTGCTGAACTGAAAGTCGGAGAAACCGTAGAACTTTCCGCAACCGTGCTTCCGGAAAACACCAGCGACAAAACCGTCAAGTGGACTTCAAGCGATGACACTGTCGCTACCGTTGTAGACGGCGTCGTCACTGCAATAGCTATTGGCGAGGCTAACATAACCGCTACCTGCGCCTGCGGCAAAGAGTCTGACACTTGCGTCGTGACTGTTGTTAAGACTCCTGTCACAAGCGTATCTCTCGGCGAGGATACCCTCAGCCTCACTGAAGGCGAAAATGCCACACT
>CAMWJD010000141.1 GCA_947174515.1 uncultured Porphyromonadaceae bacterium | reverse complement strand
TACCTTCGGGGCCGAACTGAGGATCATATGGAGGCATACCTTCGGGGCCGAACTGAGGATCATATGGAGGCATACCTTCGGGGCCGAACTGCGGATTATATGGCGGCATACCCTGAGGCCCGAACTGCGGATCATATGGTGGCACACCTTGGGGGCTGAACTGAGGGTCATCTTGTTGCGGAACATGATCGTCAGAAAGCACATCAACATGTGCCTGATCTTCTTGATGATGTGGATCAACATGATTTTCGGGCATCGAAAGAGCATGCTGCAATGTCAGATCAAGCGTAGGTTCAGTCCAGATGACAGCCTCCACATCATCAGGAACAGCCACTGCACGATATGGAATTTCAAACCAGAAAGTAGAGCCATATCCTTCACCGTCGGAGTGTACACCTATTTGGCCACCGAGGAATTCTACAATAGCCTTACAAATAGGAAGACCCAGACCGGTGCCGTTAACAAAGCTATTGAGCTTGATAAAGCGTTCAAACACCTTCTTCTGATTTTCTTCAGAGATGCCGGAACCTGTATCCTTGCAGAAGAAATAAAGATTCTCGCCTCTCACTTCATAGCCGAAAGAAATACTTCCATTCTCAGTAAACTTGCTGGCATTTGTAAGGAAGTTGATGACTACTTGAGAAAGTCGGTTGGGATCAGTTTCTATCCAGCAGCACTGCGCACCGAAATTACAGATCAAGTCGACACCCGGATATACCCTGTCAACCACAGACTCACCTATATTGACAAGGAGCGCATTGATATCAGTAGGGCGCATATTGAATTCCATCGTACCGGCCTCCGTCTTGGAGAGATCCAGAATATCGCTGATTATCTGAAGCAACATCTCGTTGTTGCTTTCAATGATACCGATAAACTTTTGCTTGAGTTCAGGATCATCCGTTTCTGCAAGCATGTTTGAAAATCCGACAATGGCATTAAGCGGAGTACGAATCTCATGACTCATGTTAGCAAGGAACGCAGACTTAAGCCTATCCGCCTCCTTGGCACTTTCCCTGGCTTCAATGAGACGACGCATCTGTTCCTTACGCTCAGTGATGCAAGCAAACGATCCTACCACATTTTGGGGTTTTCCTTCATCATCATATCTTTCGACACTTTCATTGACTTCAAGCCATTCCTCCACCTTTTCATATCCGTCAGGAATCAGGATTCTGAATTCCATCTGAGCATAATTCCGATTGCCTATCTTAATATCCCGCGTGATTTCCTTCACCTTCTCAAGATCATCAGGATGCACTAATCTGAAAAAAATTTCTTCAGAAATCACAATATCCTCTCCGTTTGTAGAGTAAAGATTCCTGTTGAGTTTTCTCAGTACATCATTGTATTTCAAAACAATCCTATTCTCATTCAGATTCCAATTCAAAGGCACAATCTGAGCCAGATCAAGAGTCACTCCAAGGAGAGCCGTAGTATATTTCAGATTTTCTTCAGACTTGATTCTCTGAGTGATATTGAAGCAGAAAATCTCAAGGGTATCAGGTTCGAATCCCTTATGGATATTCACCTCGTAATAGGAATCAGTCTTTAAAAAATGCTCGGTATAAACCACACCTTTACCATCATCTGTGAGCTTGGATATCGCCTTGAGCATGTCCGCTTCATTGAAAAGCGGCTCACACCTGCACTCACCGGCATGTCTTTCCCAAAGTTCAATCGCCTTTTGGTTGCCGGGAGTGGTCTCCACCTGAACAGGCTCCCCTTCAGCATTATAATTCACCTTACCAATGAAATAATTTACCGGAAGATGATTAATCTTGATTTCGCGCTGCTTCATGAATGTCTCCGTCTTTCCTTTGAACAGGAAATAATACATCACAAGCTGCACTAATGAGATGAACACCAACAAGCCGACAGCCAGGACAAGAGGATTTTTCTTAAAATAAGATTCCGGGCGGTTGATAAATGAAGTATTCATCGGAATAGCAGAATCTTGCAATCCCTTTTTTGCCAACTGAGGATAATCAATGCAAGGGCCGCCTCTGTCTCCCTTATCAAGAGGGATCTGTCGCATATCATCGCCCTTTAACATTCTATCGATTACGGCTTTACCCTTCTTAAGGACTTCTTCACGGATAGGGAGCACACCACCGACAACACCGGTTTTGAAATAATTTTCCTTAATCGTAAACACCGGTTGCGGAGAGTTATTGACAAGATTGACGTCACCGGCAGAATAAACAGGGAATCCGGCATCGTCATAGTTTACATGATACCAGTTACCCATCAAAATTCCGGTCTCAAGATCTCTTTTTGAAAGAGCTTTTTTGAGTTTTTCCTTACCATCACCGGCGTCCGAACTGATCCATTCGAAAGTCACGTGTGGATATTTATCCCGAAGATAAGATTTTATGCTGTCACGTACCTGAAGGCTTGTAGATAATGTGTTGGAAGCAAACTTAAAATTCTTAATCTGAGGCTGCATCTTCATCATCATGTCTACAGTCTGCTTATAATGATCTTGAATCCTGACAAACGTGAAATTATATCTGCCACGTATATCATGAAGAGTAGCCACCGGAGCGTCAGAAATTTCCAATCCGTCAAACTCATATTCTTTAGGAATGACATCTTGATTCACCGCCATGTAAAGCATCGGAATATTATTCCAACGCTTGTTTATCTCATCGCGTGCCGCAAAGGCGGGGCGCCCCAAAATGATGACACCGGCAGGGGGATTATTAGTAAAATGATCCAGATTTTCCTTCACTACTTCATTAAAAGTGGAATCATTGTCAATCAGATCGCAATTTAAATGGCGCACGTTTGTCGGAACGCCCTTCACGTTTACAAGATAATAGACAAAACCATTGATATATTCTTGCATCCATGGATTATTTTCATCAAATGAATTCAAAATAAGGATTTGATTGTTTGATGAAGGAGCTGCCAGAGCATGATATGGAAAATTCAGAGTGGCGATCATAGCCAACAGCACCGAAAAAACCGTTCTGCCCATTCCGGATTTGACATTTAACAGATTCATATTTCAAGTTGTTTGTTATCAAATAAAACTACATGCTTTCCATTCGAGCGATATCGGATGTTTTCTTGGGATTCCAAGGGTCTTTATAGGAAGTTCGGAAGAATAGTTCTTCCGTATGTCCGATCAGCCGGACAATACGCATGAAATATCCCATATAGAATGTGTAAAGAAGCAGGAACGCTCCAAGATGTCTTTCTTCCCTCCATCTTTCCGTGATGCACATCATCACGGCAAATGCACATATCGAGAACGCCGACCGCAGAATGAAACCCACGATCAGGATTTCCACGAGTCGATCGGTATTTCCAAGAATAAGGATGAAGATGTAGAAGAGCCATACGTAATTAAACACACAGTCGAAGAGGATATTGTCAAGATTCGATATCATATTGGCAAAAGAAAAATTTCTATTGCTCCAAAGTATATCCTTATGTTTTCTGACACGGAAACGGATCAATGATTTTGACCATCTCTTCCTTTGCTTGAAAAGCGCCGACCATTTTTCGGGAACATTGGTCATGCAGATAGCATCTTCTGCAAACCATACCTTATGTCCGGATTTTCTAAACTTCTGAGTAATGTCGCCGTCAAGTCCGGGTCCTATGTCCCAGGCACCGACCTCGCGAAGCACTTCGGCATCAAAAGCGCCGAACGCCCCGGAGATGATGTGATAGATACCAAGACGGCTTGTCACCATACGCCCGACTTGAATGGAACGCAAATACTCGAGAGCCTGCATCGAAGTGCATAATGTCTTATCTGCATTGCGCACTTTCACGCATCCGCCTACGGCCTTGATACGGCGGTCGATATAGAAAGGAAGCAATATCTTCTCTATTGCATCACGGTCGAGAGAGCTGTCACAATCAAGATGGACTATATACTTTCCGGTGGCATGAGAGACGCCGCAGTTGGCAGCGCTGGCCTTTCCACCTCTCTCCACCATACGGAAATACTTATGAATATAGCCGCGCTTCAGAAGGTCACGGCAAATCTGCGGGGTAGTATCGTCACTGCCATCGTCGACAATGATTATCTCAAAGTTCTGATAGGTCTGCTCACTGAGAGATGTGACGAGTTTATATATCTGTTTTCCTTCGTTTTTCCCCGGAGCAAGTATGGTGACGAGAGGGCGTTCAAGATATAGCTCGTAGCGCGCCGCCTCCCTTTTTTTTCTACGACTGTTGAATGTGATGCCATGCCATATGGCCACCACAAAATCGGTGAAGTAATATCTTGGAAATTCGATAAACAGCAAAAACCAGAATGTGGTGAGCATGCCCGTACCAATAAAATTGATTGAGAGCACGTCGCGGATGCCGTCTATGAATTCAAATATGTAGTATAACATAAGTCTGAGGTAAGAGTTATGAAGTCTGATGTGAGAGGATTATTGCCGACGGTCTTCAAGTCTTTCAATAAATGTCTCCACATCATCGCCGATAGTGTACGTATAGTTGCCGACCAAGTCAAACTGGAAACCTTTATGTAGCTTACGATAGTCTTCAAATTGCTCACGAAGCTCATATTCCATCTGAGTCTGTGCAGGAGCTATCTCACCCGGACTTACGCGACGAAGAAAATAAAAGTAATTGCCCCATAACGTACTTTTATAGTTGAAGAAGCGGCTCATCGCCTGCACCAATGGCGGGACCGCATAGATATGTTCATAGTCATCAGCAGTCGGATCAAACACGTAAAAACGAGACACGACAATTACGTCGTCTGTGTCTTCCTCCTCTTTGGCAAAAAGACGAATATATTCCTGGAAATCACGCATAGAAGAATATCCGTAGAAACCGACTTGACTGACGACCAATTTATAGTCGGTCGAGGCAAACGCCCTGATACCTTCGGGTGTAAATTCATATTCCTCTATATTGACCTCCTTAAGTTCATCCGTGCCGTGAGTGCGTTTGCAAGAAGTGCAATACACGTTCATATTTGGATACATAAACGAGTTTCCGCACTCATTGCATGAATACACCGAAGATGGTTTGTCGTAATCTACGCCGATATGCCTTAGAAAATGCTTGCATTTCGGGCACCGCAACTGATCATCCCAATGATATGCCGATTCGGGAGATACATTCGCACACCTAAAATGATGGATCACTGCTTCTTCATGAAGATTTGTGCTGTCACATTTCGGGCATCTCTCAAGAAAGAGCAAATGGCTGCGCGAGCAATGAGGACACACATATATCTTATGTATGAAACGTGTGCGGTGAATATATCCTAAACGCAAGAGCTGATTATGAAAGAAATGGCGCTCCTGCATCTGCATATATTCTTGGTTTTCATTCCATAGAGTATGATAATATACTGCCATGTAGCCCGAACTCAGACCGGGTGTCGGTTCGGATGAAAAGGTAAACTGCCTGCGAGAGATCGAATAACGACATAGACGGAATATTTCTTCTGCATGAGTCACAACAGGATCTGTGCCGAGCAGGAAGTTAAGGCTTCTCATATTGTTGTATATCTCCTCAATACCCTGCGCCATGCCGTGATCAAGAGGGTGAGTTGCATAACCGTCGACAATCACATCAGCATTACCAAGCCATCCTTTGAAACGCTCCGTCACAAAACATGGCTTGTATCTGCATTTTTCCGACCATAAAGGAGATGCATATCTGATAGCCAACATGTTGCGGTCCATGATTGGAGACATGACGTTGATAAACATGGCATCAAAATCCTCAAAGTTGAGTTCAGGAGTAAGGTCGATATCTACTACGTGATTAATCACAAGTATTCGACGCTTGTTATGATTCGAAACAATGGTATATCTTTCGTCTTGCTTTTCGCTCATTTCTTATTAAACTTATTAGTGTCAAGAATCCATATTCCCTGATACTTCTCAGGGTTGGATTTTCTAATATTTGAAGTTTCAGCATATGCTTTTGCTGAAGTCTCGGCAGAAGAATAGCAAACATACCACTTCTGACCAAATTTAATCAAATAGCCATTGAAGCCATCTTTTTTCATCTCTGAAAGGAACTTAGAGGCTCTGTCGTTGTCGGAGAATACTCCTACTACAGATATATATCTTTTATATTGGACCTCTTTGGCCTTCGGAGTCTCTTTGGCCTTCGGAGCTTCTTTAGCCTTCGGAGTCTCTTTGGCCTTCGGAGTCTCTTTGGCCTTCGGAGCGTCTTTAGCCTTTTGAGTCTCTTTGGCCTTCGGAGCTTCTTTAGC
>CAMWJD010000140.1 GCA_947174515.1 uncultured Porphyromonadaceae bacterium | reverse complement strand
AGATCTTTTCAGGCTGCTTGAATTACATTATCGTTTAATTTCTGTGAGCTACTTAGCTAATAAAAAGAATCTTTGGTTTTACACTTCATTGTATTTTTTATCATTCGTAAATAAGTTTAAACAACTTCATTATCCCCTTTCAAAAATTCAAAATTCTCAATTCTCAATTCTCAATTAGAAAAAGGTGATCCCATGAAGGAAGTGTGATCGGGTCTTGCTTCATTGCCTTAAGAATCTTGGGAGATACATATTTTTTGTCTACGACAAGACGGAATAGATATTCATCCATCCACTCATCTGTGGCGATCAGATATCCGTCGTGGCCTGACTTTCCCCAGCTGTTTTCAATGAGCCATTTTTTAGGTTGATCCTTTTCATCGAGGTCTACTCCGGAAAGAGTCATTGCATGAGATGACGCGCTTGCCCATGTTGAGATACGTTCAGCTTTGTCCATGCCGAATTTTGTGTCAAAAAGTGCTTCATAGTCAAAGTTCTCCATGTCAAGCACACCGCGTTCCCTGTCGAGGAATTTGCCGACATCACATGAGAAATACATTGCGGTGCTGTCTTTGATCGATTTAATGGCCGCCTCTTTCAGATCTTTCATAGGCACATTCAGATATGTCCAGTCTTGTCCGTCATAGCTGTGGCGGTCATAATCGATGCGATATACCTTCCAATATTCACGCGAGGGATCGTTCATCAGCATGATGTAATTGTTTTTCAGGTCATTGCCGAGAAGTTCCTTATAAAAAGATTGCGGAGTGTATGTCTTTGTCTCGATGACATTCCCTTTGCTGTCACGTTTTGTCCATGTGAATTCTGTCGGAGGTTCGCCAAGAGCGAGAGCGAGCATCTTATAAACCTCTCCAAGTTGCTTTGTTTTCATGTCTTGAAGAGTCTTTTCATCAGCTCCTTTAGCTTTTGCCTGGCGAAGGCGCAGACCGTCTTCCCGCAGCCGGGTTGCCATGTGTTTGCGAAATGCGGATGTGCTGTTGGCGACTTCAGTCTCTGCCATAGCTTCCGATGGTACTAACCCGTATTTGGTCACTATATCGGCTACGCCACAGAAGGTGCCTCCGTCGGCTATCGGATTTTTGAAAAGCCATTCTACTTGGCGGTCTTCCATCGGAAGATCGGAAGTGTCGATCACTCCTTGAAGGAAAAGATTCGCCTTCTCAAGCTGATCGAAGAAGAAGTTGTAGTTTTGCGAGAAAGTAAGTTTGGGAAGGTTATGCTTTGCCATAGCTTGTGAGCGAAGCACGTTTAGGCCTGTGAAAAGCCAGCATCTGCCGGAAGATTTCTGGTCTGTTATTCCTTTGCTCTCCACTTTGTGAGAGAAATGGTCGTCAAATTTGTTGCGTACTTTCTCGTTGAAGGCAAGTTTTTCGATTCCGGCGGCATTCAGGGCATTATGTCGCGCTCTGTTGGCTGTGTTATTCTCATATCCGGCTTTAAAGTCATTGAGCATCTCGGGAGTGATGGCCCCTTTGTCGTCAGCGGCCGCCTGCAAGGCTGTCGTTGCTAATAATGAGATTAGAATTCTTTTGAACATATTATCTTTGTATTTTTATTATAATTCTTTCCCTATTGTCATTCCCCATTCTGCTATATAACCTATAAGAATGGCGATTGTGAAACTTAGAAATGTCCCAATCAATACATATTCCGTAATTTTGATATTTTTTGATTGATTCAATTCTCCAAATCTGAAAATGGATTTTGCGGCTAACAGGAATCCAATCCCTTCAATGTTGTGAGTGAATATAAAAATTAGAATTAATACTCTTTCGAGGTAGCCAATCCATTTGCCGGCATTTGGTAATCCTTGTAATGACGGGATGTTAGGAACCCATCCATGGTATTCCATAAATAATTTTATTAGTATGGAAGAGGGTTTTAAAATAGCCAAAAATGCAGTGAAAATTATCCATCCGGTAAGTGATACCTTTGATATCACTTGCATTTCAGTTAGATTGGATTGCAGATAATACCATATTAGGAAAATAATGCAATAGTGTGTTATTTGATCCCCAATAAAATAAGGAAGATCTTTTTTTCCATATTGGGTCTTAATGAAATCTATGATGAAATGGGAAATTAATATTATGAGTGGAAGCCACCAAAGATTCCATAATCCTATGAAGCAATATGAAAGTGTCGCTTGAATAAGGCTGTGAATACAATTGGCGGATACCCTTTTCAATAACGTTTCACTGTATCTCATTTTGCATAGCTTATCTGATTGGAGAAGGAAATCCCCAAGCAGATGTGCTGCAAGAAGCTTTATTAGCAATATTATCATGATTTTCCGGTATGTTCGATTATTATCTTTTCAAATCTATCTATATAGGATTCGATAAGTTCTTCTTTTGAGGATTTCAGGGATTTGTCTACCATCTGTCTGGAGATCTCGAGTGTCTGGGACAATTCAATATGTCTTTTAGATGTTTGTATTCGTAGAAGCATTATTTTGCTTTGGTTTTGAGTCCAGGAAGAGATAATATCGTCTACAAATGCAGTCGACAATCTCAATTCTTCATTTACTGTTGACCATGGAGTGGCTATAGCCAAACGAGCCTTATGCATTCTGTCGAGCAATCTTCCTGATAACCGAAATGCTTCTCCGTCACTCATTGAAAGGGACTCTGATTCGTAATCTGTTTCCCCGATTCCAATTGCTAAGCGTGCGTCTAAAGGCTCTTTTCCGGAAAGCTCTACTTGGCTTCGAAGCCATGCTCGAATTGCAATTGCCGCTTTTGCGGCAATCTCAGGCTTAGAAATCTGTACCTGAAATGAATCTCCGCGAAAGATTTCCATAGAAATTTTTTCAAAAGGTGATAGAATTTCAGGTATTGCTTGCAAAGCATTGATCATAATGTTTCTTTCTGCCAAATTTAGTTTGGTAGAATCCACGATGTCCCCTGTGATTATAGCTGTGGTTCTCATGATTTTTCTTATTCCGTTGCAAAGATAATAAGAAATCCTTAGATATGCAACCTTTTTTGGTTGCATCTTTTAAATGCAACCTTTTTTGGTTGCATCTTTTATATGCAACCTTTTTTGGTTGTATATAGGGGTTGTAAAAGAAATGTTAGAGATACAAGCGGAAAATTCCGACGTGGCGATATATTGGCAGTGAGCGACTGAATTCGTGTTGTATATGCATACGGCTGCTTCCGTTTCTGTTCCGGTCCCTGCTACAAACAGTCGTATTCCATGAGGAAAACGATCTTTTAGCATCTGCAATTCAGACTCTGTATGCACAGGAGCAGCATAGTGCCTTGCCGTGATGCTGCTCCAAGATCATCCCAAAGCTTTTTATTTTCGGGCTTATAGAGTTGTATGCTCCATTCAGATTCCATTTCCATATATTTTCTAAGCGAAATTAGCGAAATATTCGTAAGATAACAAATTTTTTATTAATTTTGTAAGTAGCTAAGATAAATTAATGATATTATAGATGCGAGATAATTTTGAAGCAGGTTGGCTGCGGAGTAAAGGAGCTTAGCGAGCTAAGCGACTGAGCGACAAGGCCGGGATGGTCAAAATTAGCCGCATGTATCATATCAAGACCATTATCGGATTACTTAGTGACATATGTCGTTTAATTTTTCTTAGCTACTTAATGAATAATCAATCTAACAGTATGCTTATATGAAACTAATCGCATCTATTGCTGCGGGAGCGGCGATCGCATTGACAGTTGTTCCGGCTTTTGCTGACCGGAAAGCCACGGTTAAGCTTAACCTTGACAAAGTAAACCCTGAATTGACAATCCCGGCAGAGATCTACGGTCAGTTTGCCGAGCATCTCGGCACCTGTATCTACGGTGGTCTGTGGGTTGGAGAAGACTCTCCGATCCCTAACACCAACGGTTACCGCAATGATGTGCTTCAAGCTCTAAAAGACCTTAAGGTTCCCGTGATGCGTTGGCCAGGCGGTTGCTTCGCCGATGAATATCATTGGGTAGACGGTATCGGTCCTAAGAAAGACCGTCCTGTGATGATCAATAACAACTGGGGTGGAACTGTTGAGGATAACTCATTTGGCACTCATGAGTTTTTCAATCTTTGCGAATTGCTCGGATGTGAACCCTATTTAAGCGGAAATGTAGGAAGCGGCACTGTGGAAGAACTTGCCAAATGGGTGGAATATATCACAGCAGAAAATGGTCCGATGGCTGAAAAACGTAAGGCTAACGGTCGCGAAAAACCATGGAAACTTAAATATCTTGGTGTCGGCAATGAAAGCTGGGGATGCGGTGGACACTTCACTCCCGAGGACTATGCATCAGAATATCGTCGTTATCAGACGTATTGCCGCGACATAAACGGCAACAGGTTGTATAAGATCGCATCCGGTGCGAGCGACTATGACTATAACTGGACAGATGTGTTGATGAAGAAAGCGAAAAATCACATGAAAGGTCTTTCGTTGCACTATTACACAGTGAAAGGATGGAATGGCAGCAAAGGTTCTGCTACAGAATTTGACAATGATGATTATTATTGGACACTTGGCAAGTGCCTTGAGATCGAACCGGTCATCATGAAGCACGACTCCATCATGAGCGTATATGATCCAAATAAGAAAGTGGCTTTGCTCGTTGATGAATGGGGCACATGGTGGGACGAAGAGCCCGGAACGATAAAGGGGCACTTGTATCAACAGAACACTATGCGCGATGCGATGGTGGCCGCCCTTAGCCTCAACGTATTCAACCGTCACACCGATAGGGTGAAAATGGCCAACATCGCTCAGATCGCCAATGTGCTCCAGTCAATGGTGCTTACACAGGGTGACAAGATGGTGCTTACTCCCACTTATCACGTATTCAAGATGTATGCTCCTCACCAGAATGCCACATATGTGCCTCTTGAAGTGGAAACGACATTTCGTGAATTACCCGGTGGGAACAAAATTCAGGGTAGCCGTAAAGTCCCCGCTGTCAATGCCACAGCATCTCAGAAAGACGGAAAACTCAACGTCACTCTCACCAATGTAGATCTTAAGGAAAAAACGGAAGTTACGATTCCCTTGGAAAAAATTGGTAAAAATGCTGTGATTGGCGAGATTCTGACGTCATCTTCTCCCAATGATTACAATGACTTCGACAATCCCGATAATGTGAAAGTGGCGCCATTCAAAGGCTATAAGATCACAAAAGAAGGTATTACGGTCACTCTTCCTCCGATGTCGATTGTTGCCCTCAGTGTAGCCCTTTAAAAAAAATCAAATAATAAAAAATTCAGAGTCTTCAAAGGCTCTGAATTTTTTATATATAGTCAATATAACCACCGGTATGTCTGCAATTTTCTATATTTTAAGGTCAAAATTCTCCATATATGTCAGAATTTCATCAAGTCGGGGATAGTAAAAACTCATATTTGGCTCTTCCCTTTCAAACATCCCTTTGGCATGCTTTAAGTGTATTTCCTTCAGTCTTTCGTAATTTTTCGGATCAACTATTCGGCATAGGGTTAAATTTTCAAAAAACCAATCGGCGCCAACTTTCCGAAGTTCCTTTTCTCCCTTTAATATCGGAACTATTTCTTTTTCATATGCCTTCTCAAGAGTCGAATACTCATCAAACACATACTCACTACATTCTATAATGCAATTCTTGAGAAGTTCTATATCATTTAAATATTTCTTTTCCTCCTCATAATAAGCAAATTCAAAAAGCCTTTGTTTGCCGAGCATATCCCCCGAAAAACCTTTATACCATCCATCCCGTTGTGATCTAAGAGGTTTAAAACTAAATTTCTCAAACCATTTGCTTAACACATCAAACCGTACTAAATATTGAGGTTCTATATCTAAAGATATATTAAAGCAAGACCAGTGACGTAGATGAATTCTATTTGAACCATATGCTGTTTTTTGAATTAAAGAACTATCTCTCTTTCTATATTTAAATTTATTGAAATAAGAGTCCTCTAATAAATTTGATATAACTTGATCAAAATATGTTTTCATATAAATTAATTTTGTGTATTTGTAATCTGTGACTTTAATTGTGTATCAGGGTTAAAAATTTAGTCATGTCATTAGCGTCCATCAATGTCTTATATAAGATTGAAGAAATATTTTAAAGAGGCAAAACGTAAAATCAATTTGACCAACATTCATACTTACATAGATAATCAAATAATATATATTATATTATCTCTGCTTGTATAATATAATGGGTTTTCCCTCATTGGTATTTAGACCGTCACTATTATTAAAAATACTATCCAAATCATACCCAATAGATTTCCAAATAGTTGACCAATCTGTAATTTCTTTTAA
>CAMWJD010000139.1 GCA_947174515.1 uncultured Porphyromonadaceae bacterium | reverse complement strand
ATTCCGATTGGGAATTTAGAATTTAGAATTATTTCTGATTTGGAATTTAGAATTTGGAATTATTTTGAATTATTATTAATTTTGAATCATGAATAATGTCTAACTCATAATTATGAATAATTTTGTGTTTTATCCCGCTACCAAATATGTGTTTGGCAGG
Source organism: uncultured Porphyromonadaceae bacterium (assembly GCA_947174515.1). Lineage (GTDB taxonomy): Bacteria > Bacteroidota > Bacteroidia > Bacteroidales > Muribaculaceae > Lepagella. The sequence goes on along the minus strand of CAMWJD010000139.1, from coordinate 6,192 downwards.
GGAGTGGAGAATAAAGTTGCTGAGCAACTTAAGGCTTTCGGGATGAAAAAGCCGCTGATAGTGTATGGAAAAGGATCTGTAGTAAGATCCGGACTTCTCGACCGAGTGAGGAAGAGTCTTGAAAATGACAACATTCCGTATGTGGAGTTAGGAGGCGTGCAACCAAATCCTGTAGATTCAAAGGTATATGAAGGGATTGAGTTAGCTAAAAATGAAGATATAGATTCTGTTCTGGCAGTAGGAGGCGGAAGTGCAATCGACACAGCGAAGGCTATAGCCGCCGCACTTCCCTATGATGGTGACTTCTGGGATTTCTACTGTGGCAAAGCAAAAGTGAGTAAAGCGCTTCCTGTGGGTGTCGTATTGACAATTCCGGCTGCAGGAAGTGAGGGATCCGGCAACACTGTCATCACTAAACTTGATGGTCAGCATAAGCTTGGTATGGGAAGTGATGTGTTGCGTCCGAAATTTGCCTTGATGAATCCGGAACTTACGTTTACCTTGCCAACTTATCAAACTGCAGCCGGCATTACTGACATGATGGCGCATATCATGGAGCGATATTTCAGCAACACGCCCAATGTTGAGATAACAGACAGGATAGCCGAGGGCGTTTTAAAAGCAATTATTACCGAGGCCCCTAAAGTAATTGCAAATCCGGAAGATTATGACGCACGTGCCAATATCATGTGGAGTGGTACTTTGGCCCACAATGGTGTATGCAGTGGCGGACGTGAGGAGGATTGGGCTACACATGGCCTTGAACATGAGCTTAGTGCAGTTTATGACGTCACTCATGGAGCCGGGTTGGCAGTCATGTTCCCCGCGTGGATGACCTATGCTATGGAAGAGAATCCCGGAAAGATAGCTCAGTTTGCACGCAGGGTATTTGATGTGGAGGAAGCCGATGATAAGAAGGCGGCGTTGTTTGGCATCGAGTCTCTTAAGAAATTTCTCAGGTCAATCGGTATGCCTACTACGATGAAAGAACTGGGCGTGGAGAATCCTGATGTGAAACTTCTTGCTGAAAAAGTGACAGAGAATAAGGGAGAAGTGTTCGGAAACTATATAAAGATAGATAAAGGAACAGCTGAGAAGATATATACCCTTGCGAAATAAAGATGGCCGGGGGAGCAGGGGGATTGGTGCTCACAACGTGATGAAAAAGCGGTTGCCGATGTAGGCGCCGCTTTATTTTTTCCAGAAAGCAGGGGTGAAGAGAAGAAGCATTGTGTATAGTTCAAGACGCCCTGTCAGCATAATGAAGCTGAGAATCCATTTAGCTGAATCCGGAATCATTGAAAAACAGGATACTCCATCCTGAACTTCGGTCCCGATGCCTGCATTGGAGATTGCTGATAAGGAATAGAAAAAACTCTTTTCAAAGGGAACTCCAATCACAGTCAGAAGAAACCCTCCGATGAAGATGACAAGAAAGTAAAGGGCAATGAATGACAACACCTTCATTACTATGACGTAGGAAGTTCCCTTACCATTTACGGTGACAGTCCGGATAGTTGATGGATACATAGTGCGGTACATCTCATTATTAAGGGACTTGAAGAAGATCAAGAACCTGTCGATCTTGGCACCTCCCGACGTACTCCCCGCGCATCCACCTATCACCATGAATATGAGCATCACTATGTAAGGAACGGCACCCCAATGCAAGAAATGTGGCACCACCAATCCGGTGGATGTTAGAATTGACACACTTTGAAACAGGGGAATTATAGTCACTTCCTGCCAGCTATGCACATGATTTTTCCCTATAATGGAAATTGTAAATACCAAGTATCCAAACAGCAAAACGTAGCAGAACCATCGGAAAGCATCATTCTTCAGTAATTTTCGCCATTCTCCATGGACGGTAGTAAAAATCAGGTTGAAATTTACTCCCCCGAAAAACATGAAGACAGTTAGAATGATAATGATATATGGACTGTTCCAATCTCCTACACTCAAATCGTTGGTGGAAAACCCACCTGTGGAGAGAGTGGAAAGGCCATGACATATGGCCTCAAAAAGATTCATTCTTGAGAACCAGAGCAAAAGAATACACGTAATTGTGAGACAAATATAAATACTCCAGAGTGTCTTTGCTGTATTGCTCACTCTCGGACGTATTTTATCATGAGTGATGCCTGTCACTTCCTCATTGAACATCAGCATCCCGCCTTTATTATTCAGCATAGGGACCACAGCAAGGGTGAAGATTATTATTCCAAGCCCTCCGATCCATTGCAGCAGACATCGCCAGAGAAGCAATGAATGAGGCACATTCTGCAATGAGCCCAGGACGGAAGCCCCTGTAGTAGTGAAACCGCTCATTGTCTCGAAGAATGCATCAGTCACGCTGTCATGAGTGCCACAAAGAAGGAATGGGAGCATACCAAACAAAGAAAGAATGATCCATATGAGAGAAGTCAGCAATATAGCCTCCCTTTTCCCCATTTCTTTACTTTTGGGTTTCAGGCTCATCAATGCGATTGAACTTCCAAGAGTAATTGCCATAGATAGAAGTATCGGTCGTATTTCCGAATCTCCGTAAATAATGGCGGTGATTAATGGAAAAATCATGAAGCCTGAAAGCACCATGAGCAGCCAGCCGATGGTGCGGAGAAGCATCGGCAGATTGATATACGCGCTATGTCGGAATCTTAATTGAACCACTTTTCTATTTTTGAAATTGTCCCTGTCAAACAGAATACAACCACCTTATCCCCTTCATGGATGTGAGTCATACCTCCGATCAGTTCAGCTTTGTCATTGGTCCTGATAAGAGCCGCAAGAGTCATTCCCCAAGGCAAATTCAGGTTCTTGACAGGTGCCTTTGTAATTTTCGCATTCTTTTTTACTTCAAGTTCGCATACTTCAGCATCCGCCAATGCCAGGAACTTAGAGTTTGATTCGTCAGAATCAAGAAGAATCTGGAAAATACTTGACGAAGCCATCAGTTTTTTATTAATAGACGTTCCGATATTCAGACTCTCGGCAACACTGTAGAACTGTAGATTTTCCACATCCGCTATAGTCTTCGGGACTCCGAAATCCTTTGCTGTGAGACAAGACAATATGTTTGTCTCAGACTTTGATGTCAGAGCCATAAACGCATCATATTGATATGTATTGTTTTCTCTCAACACTTCAATGTCGCGTCCATCGCCATTGATGACTTCAATCTCAGGTATTTCCGTTGCTAAATATTCGCATCTTTCACGGTCGATATCCACCAATCTGATCTGATATTTGTCATGGAATTCATAGCAGAAGCGCATGGCTATTTGACTCCCTCCCATTATCATCACCTTCTTTATGATACGAGTCTTTTTGCCACACAGTTCGCGCACTTCCTCCACATATTCCGGAGTCGTGATAAAATATACTATATCGTCTTTTTCAATAGTGTCATTACCACCGGGTATGACAGTCTCGGCATTCCTCTTGATCGCCGCCACATGGAAATGATGGTGGGCCGAAGCCGGAAGATCGCGAAGTCTCAGTCCGCAGAGCTGCGAGTTTTCACGGATCTTCACTCCGATCATTATTAATTGTCCGTTGCCCATCTCACCCCAATATCTTGCCCAATTATGAGAAAGAGCGAGGTCAATAGCTTGAGCAGCCAGATATTCAGGATATATAAGTGTGTCAATGCCGAGTTCCTTAAGGATCATCTTGTTTTCCTTCTTCAAAAACTCATAATTGTCAATTCTTGCAACGGTCTTTCTGACACCAAGTTTTTTTGCAATAGAGCAAGAGGTGATGTTTCGCGTTTCAAAAGGGGTGACGGCAATATATAGATCTGCGCCGGCAATTCCGGCCCTTCGCATCGTATCAAAAGAAGAAGTGGAGCCGCAGAGAGTCATCAGATTATAGTGCGAATCAAGGGAGTCAAGTTTTTCCTGATCGCTGTCGATGAGTATTATATCTTGATTCTCATTGCTAAGCATCTTTGCAAGATGAGTGCCAACTTCTCCGGCTCCCGCGATAATAATCTTCATAAATATATGAAATTTTAAAATGTGGTCATGGTAGATAGAGTCGCGTATCGTGACTCTATAGAGCAGACATTATGGCTTTCGCGATGCCGTCGCTGTCATATCCGCAATCATGCTTTAACTCGCCTACGGAGCCATGAGCCAACCATGAATCAGGAGCTCCAAGCACCACCACTTTCAAGTCTTTATTGTGGTCACGGCACCATTCTGTGACAGCAGTTCCAAAACCACCTGTAGTGACACCATCTTCCACTGTTATTACCGTCTTGTGGGTATTTGAAATCTTTTCAAGAAGTGATGTATCGAGTGGTTTTACCCAAATCATATCATATAAATCACATTTAATTCCCTTATCGGAAAGAAGATCCAGCGCTTTTTTTGCATCATGCAGAGCCGGGCCTATGGTCAGGACTGCAATTTCAGCTCCCTCTACCTCTGTAATAACGCGACCTTTGCCTATCTCGATCACTTTCATATCAGTTTGCCAATCTTTGTTGACTGCTTTTCCGCGAGGGTATCTTATTGCCATCGGACCGTCTGAATGAAGAGATGTGAACATGAGATTGCGCAAGGTCTCTTCATCAGCCGGAGAAGCAACTTTAATATTAGGGATGCATCTCAGAAACGCAATATCAAGCAGACCATGGTGGGTCACTCCATCTTCCCCTACTATTCCGGCTCTGTCAATACATAAAGTAACGGGAAGTCCCTGTATGCAGACATCGTTGACTATATTATCATATGCCCGCTGCAGGAATGTGGAATATATAGCGGTGAACGGACGTTTCCCTCCGGTGGCAAGGCCGGCGGAAAAAGTCACGGCATGACCTTCCGAGATACCGACATCGAAAGTGCGGTCTGGAAATTCCTCAAGCAATCTTGAAATAGAAGTCCCGCTTGGCATAGCGGCTGTTACCCCCATCACACGATCATCTTTTTTAGCGAGCTCCACAAGAGAACGTCCGAACACTTCTTGCCATGGAATAGGGGAATCCTTAGAGTCCGAACAAATTTTTTCGCCTGTTTCGGGGTCAAACACACCTGGAGCATGCCACTTAGCAGGATTTTCTTCCGCAGGTTTGTAGCCTTTTCCCTTCACCGTATGCAAATGAAGCAGGCGCGGAGTCTGCATATTCTTAATGTCGTTGAGAATCTTGACAACCTTAATAACGTCATTACCATCAAACGGACCAAAATACCTTATGTTAAGCCCTTCAAAAATATTTTGCTTTCCACTCACAAGGCTTTTGACTGAATTAGCAAAACGCTGAATACGCCCTTTCCCCTCTTCTGTGACAACTCCTTTACTGCGAAACGCATTGTATAGTTTTGCTCTCCATTTGTTGTAACCTGCTGATGTAGATAATTCTGAAAGATATGAATGTAGACCGCCGACATTGGCATCGATACTCATTTCATTGTCATTGAGGATAATGAGCAGATTATTGGGATTGTTGGCAACATTATTCAAACCTTCAAAAGCCAAACCGCCGCTGATGGATGCATCTCCGATGACAGCCACAGTCTTACTGGTTTCACGTCCCGGAGTGTTTCTATCGGCTATAGCTCTGCCCAGAGCCGCAGAGATGGAATTTGATGCATGACCGGTGGTAAAAGTGTCATATTCAGACTCAAGAGGGGAGGGGAAGCCACTTATGCCACCTTTTTTCCTTTGGTTGGCAAAAGCTTCCTTCCTTCCTGTTAGAATCTTATGGGCATATGCCTGATGACCAACATCCCAAAATAAATGGTCGGAGGGAGTGTCATATACATAATGAAGAGCCACAATAATATCCACGGCACCCATGCTTGAGGCAAAATGACCGGGATTCACAGATAAATGGTCGATTATATATTGTCTTATGTCCGCGCATAATTCAGGGAGCTGGTCAAGACGCAATTTGCGAACATCGGCCGGTGTCGTTATGCTGTCCAATAGACCATAACCGGAAATATTGTCTGCTATTATAGGCGTTTTTTCTGATTCCTTTTTCATCTTTTGCTATTTCTTATCACCACCGATATATTTTTTATAGAGTGGTACGAAGATAATGATGCCGCTCATTGCCACAATCAGGATGTTTTTCAAATTAAATCCATCTGCTGACGTGAGTAGCCCAACGCTAAGCCATACCCATAAAAGTGCGAGTACGACTATTCCTGCAATTCTTGTCGGTTTCATTTCAACTGCGAA
>CAMWJD010000138.1 GCA_947174515.1 uncultured Porphyromonadaceae bacterium | reverse complement strand
ACATCTCAGGCGGCAACAAGAGAGTGAAATACTTCGTGTCAGCCGGTTTCTTCAGTCAGGACGGTATCTTCGACCAGTATGGACGTGATGACTTCGCATTCGACTACCGCTACAACCGATTCAACTACCGTTCGAACCTTGATATAAATGTCACTCCCACCACTGACATCAGTATCAACGTGTCAGGTAAGATCGACAACTCCGCAAAACCGATTACCGGTCAGGGAGCCGCCGGCATGGTGAAATCCATTTATGCCGCCACTCCTTTCTCCACTCCCGGTTTTGACGAAGATGGACGATTCATCACTCTTGACAACAGCGCCGATTATAATGTTGAATATGATGCGGATGGAAATCCCAATGTAGTTGCTCTTCCCTTTGTGGGTGGCAATCCTATGGGTTATGTGTTTACCAACGGCGCTTACCATAACACTGCCAATACCATCAACTCCGACGTCATACTGAAGCAGAAATTAGACATTATCACCAAAAATCTTGCTCTTAGAGTAAAAGGATCTTACAACAGCGGCTTCAGCCTTACGAAGACCCTCAGTGCTTCGACAGCATCCATCAAGCCTAAGATGATGGAAGACGGAACCCTCCAGTTTGAACACGGCGGATATCAGGATCCTCCTGAATATAAAGAGCCAAGCGATGCGGGAAAATGGCGTAACTGGTATATTGAAGCGGCTCTTGACTGGAATCGTGAATTCGGAAATCACAATGTCACCGCCCTCGCGCTCTACAATCAGAGCAGGGATTATTACTACGGAAGCACCTATAAGGATATTCCGCGTGGCTACGTAGGTTTCGTAGGCCGTGTGACTTATGACTATGACAACCGTTACCTCGCTGAAGTGAACTTCGGCTACAACGGCTCGGAAAACTTCGCTCCCGGCAAGCGTTTCGGCGCTTTCCCCGCAGGATCTATCGGTTGGGTGGTTTCAAACGAAAAATTCATGGAGGGTCTGCAGCCCTGGCTTTCTTTCCTGAAGTTGCGCGTTTCTCTCGGTAAGGTCGGTAATGACAAACTTCCCAATAAGCTTAGATTCGGCTACCTCCCTGATTCATTCGGTGTGAATTCAGGATCTCTTTGGAATCGTAATGCAGATGCAAGTTATTATGCTTATTGGTTCGGTATCGCCAACGGCGGTTCGGCTCAGCCGGGTGCATGGGAGATGCAGAAGAACAACCCTGACATCACATGGGAAACAGCTGTGAAGCAAAACTACGCTGTGGAAGCCAACTTCTTCAACAATCGCCTGAAGACAAGCTTCGACTATTATAAAGAACATCGCGACAACATCCTTCTGCAAAATTATAATGCCGCCACTATCCTCGGCTACAATCCGCCTATGACCAACTACGGTGTCGTAGACAGCTGGGGCTGGGAACTCTCAGTGGGCTGGAATGATTTCGTCGGCAAGGATTTCAACTACTATGTCAAGTTCAATCTTTCTTACAACGACAATAAGATTATAAAGGATGGTCAGGCACCTCAGTCTTATGACTACCAGAAGACGGTAGGGCATCGCATCGGCTCCCGTTCGCAACTTCAATTCTGGGGTTATTATGACGAAACCGCGGAACAAAGATATCTTGACGAGTTCGGTGTAGCTATGCCGGAGCAGATCAAATCTAACGATATCTTGAATCCGGGCGATCCTATCTATGTGGATCAGAACGGCGACGGAAAGATCGATGGAAATGATTATACTCGCGATCTCGGACGCACCGACGACCCGCGATTCATCGCCGGTCTTAATCTCGGCGGTTCATGGAAAGGACTTACTTTGGCTCTCCAGTTCTCAGGCGCATGGGACGTGACTCGCAGCATCTCGGGTGCTTTCATGATGCCGTTCTGGAACGCCGCAACCGACGGACAGGGCGGTCTTCTGAAGACTCACCTCTACGACAGCTGGTCGGTGGATAATCCCAATGCCGAATATCCTCGCCCGACTATCTCCTACACATCTCACACATATGCAGGCTCCACACTCTGGGAGAAGGACGCGAGCTATTTCCGCTGCAAGTCAGCTCAGATCGCCTACGATTTCAATATGCCGTGGATGAAGAAAATCGGTGTTTCCAGACTTCGTCTGTCACTCAGTGGCTACAACCTCTTCACATTCACCAAATATAAATGGGGTGACCCGGAAAACCGCGCAAGCAGCAGCCCGGACTATCCTGTGACCCGCACTTATACTCTTGGTCTAACTGTGGGATTCTAAATCTCATGTCTTAAACTATTGAAGATAATGAAAAAATCAATTAAAAATATAGCCGCTATTTTTCTTGCAGGCTTGGCGCTTGCCTCCTGCACCGACGAGGTGCAATTGGGAAATGCGTTCCTCGACAAGGCTCCCGGCGGCACTGCCAATCTTGACAGTATCTTTACAAATCCTGACTACATCAATCAATTCCTGACCGGCATCTACGCTCAACAATATTACGGACTTTGCTATAACCAGAATCGTCAGAACTCAGCTCAGTCCTACAAGGGAAAGCTTGATGGAGCCACCGACCTTTATCAAGTTCACTTCCCTCAGCTTGCTGTCTGGAATGATTACTATTTAGGCGGACTCACCGCGAAAGGAACTCCTCTGATTTCCTTCAGCAGCGACAGAATCTGGGAAACAGTGCATCAGGCTTGTCTGATTAAGGAAAATATCGACAAGTGCACCACTATGGATCAGAGAAAGAAAGACTATATAGTGGCTCAGGCAACTGCCCTGCAGGCTTATGCCTACACTGTCCTTCTTCCTCACTATGGCGGACTCCCGATTGTGAACAAGACTATCACTGACACTGATGATGAGATCGGACCCCGCAAGACTTTCGAGGAAACTGTCAATTTTATCGTAGACCTTTGCGATGAAGCAAAAGACCACCTCTATTGGGCTTATAACGGTAATGACTCCGAAAGCAACTCCCTGCAGACCGGCCGCTGGACTAAAGCCGGCGTGATGGCTCTGAAAGCTCAGGTGCTCTGGCTTGCCGCTTCTCCTTTGTTTAATGATAATCAGCCTTATTATGACGGAAGTACCGAGGCGGAACAAAATCATCTCGTGTGGTATGGCAATTATGATGCCGCACGATGGCAACGTGCGCTCCAGGCTTTCGAGGATTTCTGGCAGGAAAACAATAACAACGGTGAATACTATCATCTTCTGATGCCTGTAGTCAAGGGCACCGATAATTTACGTGATGCTTACCGCGTGGCTTACCGTCGCGGCTACATGATGGACGACAGTCCGGAAGTGATCCACTACACCAGAGTGGCTGAAACTTGGGGTACTCAAGGCACTTACTCCTGGTTGGCATGGAATGGCAACGGCTGGTATGGTAATAATGGCGGCAATGTGTGGCGTCTGTGTCACTATCCGACTGTGGAATACGTCGAGATGTTCCCCTGGAGCGACGGCTCGCCGTTCGACCGCAGCACTGACATGAAGTATCAGGAGACAAGAGATATCGAGGCCGACGGCACTACCGCCGATGTCTATACCTGCCTCAACGGCCAGTATGACAAACTTTTCTGGAAGTGGACCATCTCTACCCGCTCTAAGAAGAAAGAGGCAAGCCGCGACCCGCGTCTGTATGAAAATGTGCTTGTCGCAGGCACTGTGAAGCAACTTGACTTCTCCTCGATGGAAGGTAAGTCTACCGGAACCGAAATCTGGGAAAACTGGGTCGGCGGTCAAGACGGAAATTTCGATGTGAAGAATCAGGACGGCACCATCAGCGAGAGTCTTTCCACTCAGTGTCCTACCGGATTCGGTGTCTACAAATATGTATTGTCGCAGAAGGAATTTTCCCGTAACTACAATATGCACTGGAACGTGCTCACTATTCCCGACATGATCCTCATGTATGCCGAATGTCTGGCAGAGACCGGAAACCTTACGGGCGCCATCGAGCAGGTGGATAAGGTCCGCGCGCGTGTGGGCATGAAGAGCATCAATTCATCCTACAACAAGGATCTGAACCTGACATCCAACAAAGACAACCTTATCGAGGAAATCCTTCGCGAACGCGCTTGCGAGCTTGGCATGACCAATGCAAGATATATCGACATGGTGCGTCGCAAACGCACCGACTGGATGACCAAGCAGCTCCACGGCATGGCGACTTACCGAATGATAAAGGACCCTGTGACCCAGAAGTGGGTGCGCCGTATGGCTCCGTGGGTAGGTAATGATTACAACAACGGATTGGATGAGCCTAACCGTTTCGAATATGAATTCTTCGAACTCTTCCAGGGCAAACGCGTACTCTGGGACAAAGATCCTAATTCTCTCGAGGTGAAGAAGTGGCTTATGTCGCCGTTCCCGCAAGACGAAGTCAACAAAGGATATGGTATAGTTCAGAACCCCGGTTGGTAATCTCCAATTTTCTAAAATCAAACAACAATGAAATCAAAAAATATATTTCTAATGTCGATCGCCGCAGGCCTCGCCCTGCCGGTCACGGCTCAGGAAACTGTGGATTCCGTAGCCAATAAATGGCTTGCGCAAGATTATCATATCGGCACTAATCTTCCGGTCGATCGCCGGAACTCCACGGCATCCGTCAGCGTGATCAAGATCGATGATGCAAGTGAGCGTTCTGCAAAGAATATCAGCAATACTCTTGTGGGTCAGGGCAAAGGTTTGATTTCCATTGCCGGCACCGGTAGCTACTACGCTCAGAATCCGACTTTCTATGTCCGCGGACTTCAAAGTCTTTCGGGCAGCACTCCTCTTATCCTGATAGATGGCATCGAGCGTGACATCAATCTCGTGGATCCGGAAGAAGTTTCCGAAGTTCAGATTCTCAAGGATGCGGCCGCTACTGCCCTTTACGGATATAAAGGAGCCGACGGTGTGATAAATGTCATCACAAAACATGGCGAATACAATTCACGCACTGTCCGCATGACATATGAACACGTTTTCTCTCACATGACCAACAAACCTAAGTTCGTCGACGGCGCCACCTATGCGATGGCCATGAACGAGGCGCTCTTCAATGAAGGTCAGGGACTGTTTGCAAAATATTCGCAACAGGATATCAATGCCTTTGCAAGCGGACAGTATCCAACTCTCTATCCTAATGTGGATTGGGTGAGCGAGACTTTCCGCAACAATGCCAACGGCGACCGGGCATCTGTAGAATTCTCCGGTGGTGGCGAAAGATTCCGCTATTTCACTATGGCCAATTTCATCTACAATGCAGGTTTCATCAAGAATTCGAATAATAACGAGGGATATTCCACTCAGGATAAGTATGTGAGGGGCAACATCCGTATGAACCTTGACGTAGATCTCTGGAAATATACTCAATTGCGCACGAGCATTCATACTTCGCTTGGCGAGATGCAGACTCCGGGCGCTCAGGCTAATCTCTGGTCGATGATCTACGGTTTGCCTTCAGTTGCCTTCCCTGTAAGAAATGAAACCGGAATCTGGGGTGGTAATTCCACATGGTCGGGCGACAACAACCCTGTGGCTCAGAGCATCGACGCCGCCTATTCCAAGATTTTCGAACGCAACCTTTTCTTCGATGCGGAAGTGGAGCAGGATCTTTGCATGGTGACCAAAGGATTGAAGTTCAATGTCGGCGCAAGCTATGACGTTTCCTCATATATTGTCGAGGATCACTCCAAGAAGTATAACTACGGTATGAGCAGCGTGACCGGATGGAATGAAGATGGCACTCCCATTTATTCTTATGTCCCGGGTCCCGATCAGGCTAACGAGATGGGTGACGGTGCCAATACTAAATATTTCTACCGTCGTTTCACTGCATGGGGCGCATTTACATACGACAATGTATTTGACGGCAAGCATCATCTGATGGCTCAGCTCAAATATAATTATGACTTCGAAGACCCGATGGGCGTGCGCAATAATGTATATCGTCAAAATATATCATTATGGGGCCAATATACTTTTGCCAACCGCTATTCTCTTGGAGTGGCTCTTGCTGAAATGGGCAGTTCCCGACTCGCTCCAGGCACAAAATGGAGTTTCTCGCCCAACGTATCGCTTGGTGCAGTGCTCGTGGAAAACCCGAATTGGGCTGTCGACTTCCTGAAGCTGCGCGCTTCATGGGGTATCCAGAATCTTGACCGCCTCCCCGGCGACAATGTCTGGACGTATTATGCTCAGAATTTCACTGTGAGCGGTGTGCAATATCCATGGTCGACCAGGTATGACGGTGGCGGCACAGGTGGCGAAACTACCATGGGTCAGCTCCCGATGGTGAATCCTTCCCACGAGAAAGTGGCCAAATATGATGTGGGCGTCAACGCGAGCTTCCTCGGATGCATCAATCTTACGGCAGATTACTTCTACAACCGCCACTACGATATCTTCGTTGACGGAAACGGCGCTTATTCAAGCCTCATCGGTTTCTCCGCCCCCTTCAAAAACC